>CABTZM010000012.1 GCA_902489295.1 uncultured Collinsella sp. | reverse complement strand
GCCTACGTCATCGACAACAACATGCAGCAGAGCGCCCTGGTCCGCGAGCCCGGCAAGTACAAGATTGCCGGCAAGCCCTTCGGCAGCAAGGAGCCCTACGGCATCGGCCTGCCGCTCGATTCCGACGGTGTCGCCTTTGTCAACGACTTCCTTAAGAAGATCGAGGATGACGGCACCTGGACCGAGCTGTGGCGGATCTGCATTGGTGACCGTACGGGCGACACCAATGTTCCCGAGCTGCCCGAGGTCGGCGCCTAAGCTTGCAAGCTGGGCAACAGCCACTACGAAACCATACGGAAACGCACGATGCGCTTTATTGCGCTAAACTGTTTCCTTACTGAGTTGTCGGGGCTTCCGTACATACGGGAGCCCCTTTCCTTACCGGCGGGAGGTCCGCATGAGTCTCTCCGAGCTCTGGTCGCTCTATGGCCAGAACTATATCGACGCGCTGCTCGCAACCTGGGGCATGACGCTTGAGTCATTTGCCATCGCCATGGTGCTGGCCGTCGCCGTCACCGTAATGCGCGTGTCGCCGCTCAAGCCGCTGCGCGTCTTCGGCGACCTGTACGTGCAGGTCTTCCGTAACATCCCCGGCATCGCGCTGCTCATCATCGTCGTCTACGCGCTGCCGCCGCTCAAGATCGTTCTGCCTTATCGCACCTGCGTCATCGTCGCCACGGTCCTCTTGGGCTCGGCCTTTGGTTCCGAGAACTTTATGAGCGGCATCAACACCGTGGGCGTAGGCCAGGTCGAGGCGGCCCGTTCGCTCGGCATGAGCTTCAGCCGCATCCTCGCCAAAATCGTGATTCCGCAGGCATTGCGTTCGAGCGTGCTGCCCATGACCAACCTCTTTATCGCCGTCATGCTCACCACCGCCCTCGGCAGCCAGGTGCCGCTGCAGCCGCAGGAGCTCACCGGCGTCGTGAGCTACATCAACACGCGCTCGCTCGGTGGCGTCGCCGCGTTCTTTATCTCGGCCCTCGGCTACCTGGGCACGGCCTTTGTGGTGAGCCACATTGGCAACTACATCGATAAGAAGGTGAGGATCCTCCGATGAGCAAGCACTCCTCCCCCGCGCTCACCATGCGCGATGCGCTCTACGAGGCTCCCGGCCCCAAGATGCGCGCCAAGATTCGCATTGGCACTGCCATCTCGCTCGTTGCCGTGGCCGCGCTCATTGCCCTCGTGCTGCAGCGCTTTTATGTGACCGGCCAGCTCTCGGTCCATTACTGGTACTTCTTTACGCACCTCACCACCTGGAAGTTCTTGCTTGCCGGCTTTGAGGGCACCGTTAAGGTTGCACTCACCGCCGGCGCCATCGCACTGGTTCTGGGCCTCGCTCTCATGCTCGGCCGCACGAGCGACATCAAGCCGCTGCAGCTGGTCTGCCGCGTGCTCACCGATTTCTTCCGTGGCGTGCCGAGCCTGCTGTTCATCTATTTCTTCTTTTTGGTGCTGCCCCAGTACAAGGTCGCTCTGCCGTCGTTTTGGATGCTCACGCTGCCCGTCGCACTCGCCGCGGCCGGCGTACTGGCCGAGATCTTCCGTGCCGGCGTCAACGCCGTGCCGCGCGGTCAGGTCGAGGCGGCCCAGGCGCTCGGCCTCTCCAAGGCCAAAATCACCTTTAAAATCGTGCTGCCCCAGGCGATTCGCTTTATTATCCCGTCGTTGATTTCTCAGCTCGTAGTCGTAGTCAAGGACACCACCGTCGCCTACGTGGTGAGCTACCCCGACCTGATGCAAAACGCCCGCGTGCTCATCACCAACTACGACGCGCTCGTGTCGGTCTACCTGGTGATTGCGGTCATCTACATTCTCATCAACGTCGCGATTAACAAGGCCGCCATCTATGTTTCGCACAAGACCGGCGCGACCATCATCCGCTAACGATTTACGATTTCTAGGAATAAGGAGCCGAGCATTATGGCACAGAGCACCTCCGCTTCCGGCAAGCAGCCGCTGATCGAGCTCAAGCATGTCGATAAGCACTACGGCGATCTACATGTCCTCAACGACATTAACCTCTCGGTCGACCGCGGCGAAGTCGTTGTCGTGATTGGCCCCTCGGGTTCGGGCAAATCGACCATGTGTCGCACCATCAACCGCCTGGAGACCATCGACTCGGGCGAGATCCTCATCGAGGGCCAGCCCCTACCGCAGGAAGGCAAGGACCTTGCCCGCATGCGCGCCGAGCTGGGCATGGTGTTTCAGCAGTTCAACCTATTCGCACACATGACGGTGCTGCAAAACGTCATGCTGGGACCGGTCGACGTTCTGGGCGTTCCCAAGGACGAAGCCCGCGAGCGCGCCATGGACCTGCTGGGTCGCGTGGGCGTGGCCGAGCAGGCTGACAAGGTGCCCGCACAGCTCTCGGGCGGCCAGCAGCAGCGCGTGGCCATTGCCCGTTCGCTCGCGATGCAGCCCAAGGCCATGCTCTTTGACGAGCCCACGAGCGCGCTGGACCCCGAGATGATCAACGAGGTACTCGAGGTCATGGTCCGTCTGGCCCAGCAGGGCATGACGATGATCGTCATCACGCACGAGATGAACTTTGCCCGCCGCGTGGCCGACCGCGTCGTGTTTATGGCCGACGGACAGATCGTGGAGACCGGCACGCCCGATGAGTTCTTCGACCATCCCCAGACCAAGCGTGCCCAGGACTTCCTCAACTCCATCAAGGGCCACTAACCAGACAGCCCACCTGCCCGCCGTGCCCATCCAAACTCGAAAGTTACACCTATGATCGGAACTCGCACTTCATCGTCCTACACCCCACACGTCGACGTCGCCCCTGCCGACCGCCCGCTTATCCTCGTCGCGCCACGCTGGGAAGAAGCGAAGCCGTTTTTGAGCGAGACGCTCTCCCCCAACGAGGAGATCGCCAGCGTCTTTGTCGACGCCATCCTTGCCGCCGGCGGCCTGCCGCTGCAGATGTCCATCACCGAGGATATCGAGGTCATCCGCCATTACGTGGACATCGCCGACGGCGTCGCCATCCCCGGAGGCCCGGACGTCAACCCCAAGCGCTGGGGCGACGAGCGCCCTTACGACCCCACGCTGTGCTGCGAGATTCGCGATCGATTTGAGTTCAAGCTGGTCAACGAGGTGCTCCGCGCCAAAAAACCGCTCTTTACCACCTGCCGCGGCACGCAGCTGTTAAACGTCGCCACCGGCGGCACCCTATGCATGGATGTGCCGAGCCTGGGCGCTCGCGAGGGCCGCACGCAGTGGCGCCACACCCATGTGCTCAACGACCCCGTGCACCCTGTCGAAGTCGTGCCCGGCTCGCTGCTGGAGCGTGCACTCGGCGGGCACAGGCTCATCCAGACCAACTCGGCGCACCACTGCTGTGTCGATCGTCTGGGCAAGCATACGCGCCTGGTCGCACAGGCAACCGACGGCGTGCCCGAGTGCATCGAGGTCGAGGGCCAACCCTTCTGCCTAGGCGTGCAATGGCACCCCGAGTACACCTGGCAGACGCTCGAGACTGACTTTAACCTGTGGAAGTCGTTTGTCGAGGCAGCGGCTCAGGTTAAGCAGGCCCGTTAGCTCGCAAACCACTCAGGTTAAAGCCTCCTAAGCCAGGGGGCGGACACCGGCTACGGTGCCCGCCCCCGCTGTATTTGGTATGCTCGGTATGATTATCCCTCACAAACAGTCAAAGAAATCTCGACCGCAATCGGTCGACGGAAAAGCAGATGGCTAAAACGCTTGCTACGTTTATTAGACAGTCAATTAAAATCGAAACGCATTGGCCATTCCCCAACGGGGTCACACCGCAAGTCCACATGAGCATCGAGGACGGAAGCGGAAGCATGGAATCGGCTCCGAGCTGTATGTAGATCGCTACGACGTTGACAACCAACAACATGCCAATGGGACCGAAGCCAGACCCAAAATAAGAAACAACGATCACGCTAGAGACCGTGTATGCCAGGCAGACGACACTGGTCAGAAGAAGTCGATAGCAAAATATATCTAGGTTAGAATACTGTTGTGCATCCGAAACGATCGCGCAGTTAAGACGGTACAAAACGACGCTCGACAGGACAAAGGCGCCCAAAAGGGCGAAAGAAGACAGCATCGCTCGCGCAACAGTAGCGCATACCCGCTTCCCTCCTCGAGCCTCCGACAACCCCCACGGTTCCTCAACAAAGCCCGAACTGACAAAGCACGGAACAATGCAAGCCGCGATGAACGGAAAGAACAATGCGTGAGCCAACGGGGCCACGTTGAACAACAGACCGCGAAAAACCTCTGCATTATCAAATAGAAGGACATCCTCTGCCGATAGCCGAAGCGTCGGGTCTGGGAAAAAGCCCAAGAAACTGTTCTCACGGAGGCTACAGAACCACATCGGGAAAGAATTAAGCTGCAATACCACCATGCACGCATAAATTGCCAGGATTAAGGCGTATGCCCATTTGCTCACATGCTTCAATTCTGAATGGAGGAACCCTTTAATCTGACGAGCCATTGAGTACACCTCCGACATGACAGGTCACGAGAGTGTAAATCAATACCGATAGACAGCCGGCTGCCGCGCCATACCCCAGAAGCGTGAGCTGGCCCATATCGCTATACCCAAGGGCACATCCGACTCCAAGGTACGGCCCCGGAAGAAAGAAGATCCATCGCAAGGATGGTGTGGGCGACTGAAGGTAAGCTCCGTAGAGCGTCAGGCTCATGACAAACCCTATTATTACCGCAGCCCCGCTAAATACGGCGCTGCTTGTAATCCGGTAGATGGTCACCGTCTCCAACGCAACCGATATCACCAATACGGCGTTGACTAACATCGCAGGCAAAAATGCAGCCAGCATTCCGTGCGTGCAGTTTTGTCCCCCACGTATTATGGCTATTGCAAGCAGAAGAAGGCAAAGCACGCTATATGCTGCGACAATCATTAAAGCAGACGAAAGCACGTGTGCCAGAGCCCCATTAAAGCGGGCGAGGCCTCTTGCCGAAGAAATTCGGTATCCCTCTTTATAGCCATGCTCCTGTAAAAGCACCAGACAAATGATGAGTGGGACGAACAGGGATGTACCGGCAAAAGCACTGCGCGCAAGGGACTCGTCAGGCGCAGAAGGGTCGATTACATTCCAGATGAAACCAATATCCTCCCCACAAACGCCATTGCCAAAGGCTAGTAACGTTGCCCCGTTATTTAGGATGACGCCAAAGAGAAGACCGAACGTCAACATAAGCGCAAGACCAAACTGCGCCGGGAACATTCTGTGCAAACGCATCAAATCTGCCCTTATGGGACGAATCGCCTGCTTCATAGCGAGACCGCCTTCATCAAGCGCCTGTAATACTCTTTTAGGGACGACGCCTCATCCCTTATGACATCCATCGATTCTTTTTTCAGTAGTTCACCGTCATGGATAAACACGCAACTTGTTGCAACCGATGCCAACTCATCCAAATCATGGCTAGAGATGAGCATGGTCTTGCCATGTTCTCGATTCAATCGTCCGATAAGTGCCCATATATTCTCGATGCCCAGCGGGTCCAACCCATTTGCCGGCTCATCAAAAATAAGCAAGTCAGTGTCACCCAACAAAGCCGTAGCTATATCCAGCCGCCGTTTCATTCCCAGAGAAAAACTGCTCACGCTCTTTTTCTCTTCGACGTCCAGTCCAACCAGACTCAAAACGCGAGGAACCTCACGGCTCTCATCGAGCCCCCATTCCGCACATCGGATTTGAAGATTCTCAGCCGCACTGAGGGACTGGTATGCTCCGCTGGAATCTGGCACATAGCCAACATGCGCTCGCATCAGGCTCAGCTCTCTTTTTGACTTGCCTCCAAAGAGCTCCACGCTCCCCGAAGATGGCTCACAGAGGCCCAATACGATTTTAATGAGCGTGCTTTTGCCTGCCCCGTTCGCACCAACAAGGGCGCAGAGCTCAGACTGATGCACCTCGAAGGAAACGTCACGCAAAACGCGCCGTTTCCTATAGCGCTTCGACACCTTTGATAGCCTTACCGCTGATGCGTTCATTGTCCACCCATTCTGCTAGATAACAAAACCGCTGTTGCCAGACTGTCGTCTGGCAACAGCCACAACTGCTAGGAATAAACACCGCAGTAGTTTTTACTGCAGTTCTTGGTGCAGACGCGTGCTCCACAGAATTTTTTGCAGTAACCGTTGCACCCACCACCGGGGTCCACATAGCTCGGCTTTACTATCCAGCTCATATCGTTCCTCCTTTCTCTTATCGAATTTACTTCTAGTTATTGTTTGTCGATAACTTAAATTTGTCAAGATAATTTCAAAAGAAAGGACCTGCGTTAAACACGGGTCCCATCGCACTGATATTTCGTTTTTAGTTGTTCGCTTTACGCTACTCGTCGCTCAAATCGACGGCGAAGACTGATGTCGGAAGCGACGCCTCGTTGCCTCCGCCGTCCCGCATCTGCCTCACGACATTTTTTGCGCGCTCGACAATAAGCTCCTCGAGCTCCTCCTCGCTCACGCGCTGAATAATATCTCCCGGCTGACAATCAAGTTCATCACAGATATCGAGAAGCGTCTTGAGGCGAATGGCTTTAATTTTTCCGTTTCTTAGCTTTGAAATATTAGCCGGAGTATGCCCCGTCGCCCGAATCAGATCGGCGCTGGTCTTTCCGGTCTTAAGCAGCTGTGTCTCGAGCTCGATGATGAGATAGCTCATGTTTCCTCCCTACACAAGCTCATCAGACTGCTCTTGGAGCAGCGAGGCATAACTCCAGATCGCCGAGATAAATAAGCAGACGACCGCGCCGATAAACGACCCCGCATCCAAGGTAACACCTTGGCAAATCGCAACAACGAAGGAATGAGGCACGATGTAAAGCTCCAGTCCGCCAATGGTGAGATCGACCGATTCATAGGCACCAACAAGCGAAACCGCGGCGTTAACAGCAAAGGCAAGTGCAAGAACACGGATAAGCCGCACATGCGCCTTGGTAAAGGGCGATACGCCCCGCGAGATGTTACGGCTAATTCCGCACATAACGACAAGCGAAATACCTGCGACAAGCGCCATGCACAGTCCGCTTGGGATGACGACGCGCCCGCCGTCGAGAAGCGTCACGACACCGAAAGAATCGACAGAAGCAACGTTTGCAATCGCATACCAGATCACGTAAACAACCAACGCGACAAAAGCGACGAGCATTCCCGTAAAAACGACCGTCATGCAAAAGCCAAGCTTCCTGATACTTTCGCGCGCCTTGGCCATACGTTGAACGCTGTTGGACATACACTCACCCTCATTAACCCTATCGTTATTCGGATAGTTTATCGAACAACGATACGGATTGCATCCGGAAAGCCCAACCAGTGCGCATAGGCCATTCACTAATCAGAAGGGGTGAGAGTGGATTTTGGACATGTATCGAACGAGAGTGGATAATCTCCCACTTTGAGGCCGCCACCGGGCCTAAAACGGGAGATTATCCACTCTCATAGTCATTGGGGACGCCCTTTTATGTCTACATCAACGGACTCTGGGCGGCACAAGGCCTGCAAGCCCTTACTCAGCCGCCTCACGCAGGGCCGACATCGTTGCCGCATACTGCTGCCGTAGCGCATGTATCCCATCACGGGCGCCGTCAACGGTATCGGCATCGCGCAACGCCTCGGTCACCACAACCGCCAGCTCGTACAGATTGTCGAACCCCAGGTTCTGGCTCACGCCCTTGAGCGTATGCACGGCCATAAACGCACTCTCGGCGTCTCCTGCCGCCATAGCGGCCTCGAACTTGTCCATGCTCTCGTCATCCAGGAACTTAAGGGCAAAGCGGGCGAGCATCTCCTCGCCCATCAGCCGAACGGATGCGCCATCGTAATCGGCGCCGATCTTCTCATACGCTTCACGCATGGAAATCATGGAATGAAACTCCTTCGATCAAACTAAATCGTGGGAAACGCGACGACGTCGGCAGGGCGTGCCAGCGTTTCGGCAATACGGTCCTGCACCTCGAGCAGGCAGTCGAGCAGTAGCGGGTTAAACGCACCGCACTTGCCGTCCAGAATCATCTGAATCGCTTCCTGGTGCGGGATGGCGTCCTTGTACACGCGCACGCTCGTGAGCGCATCGTATACGTCGGCCACCGAGACCACCTGCGCGGCAATGGGAATGTCGTCGCCCTTAAGGCCGTCGGGATAGCCCTTGCCGTCCCAACGCTCGTGGTGCCAGCGCGCAATTTGGTATGCGTACTCCAACAAGGAATTGCCGGCATGCTGACGGCCCAACTCAAGCAGCATATCTGCGCCGAGGGTGGTGTGGGTCTTCATAATCTCGAACTCCTCGGACGTCAGGCGTCCGGGCTTGTTGAGAATCGCATCGTCGATCGACATCTTGCCGATATCGTGCAGCGCCGAGGCCATAGCAATCGTGGAACGCTGCTCGTTGTCGAGCGGGAACTTGTCGCTGCGATGCACCAGGCAGCCCAGCAACAGCTCGGTCAGCTTTTCGATATGCGTGACGTGCAGGCCGCTCTCGCCGTTGCGGAGCTCCATGACGCCGGCCATGATATCGATGAGCATGCGGCTGTTCTTAACGCGCGCGTTGTACTGCTGAGACAGCAGGCTTGTCAGGCGACGCTGCTTGGCATACAGGCGGATGGTGTTACTCACGCGGCGGCGCACGACGCGCGCGTCAAACGGGCGGTTGATGTAATCCGATGCGCCCAACTCGTAGGCGCGCAGCACCACGTCGTCGGAATCTTCACTCGAGATCATGATGACGGGCAGGCTATCGGCGGCAGACCGGCGCGACAGGTCGGCCAGCACCTCAAAGCCGCTCATGCCCGGCATGACAATGTCGAGCAGCACAAGCGACAGCTCATCGCCATAACGGTCGACCAAATCGAGTGCCGCGCGGCCGTTGTCGGCCTCCAGGATGTGATACTCGTCCTTGAGCATCTCGTTGAGGATGACACGGTTCATCTCGGAGTCATCGACAATAAGGATTGAGGGCTTTTGGCTTTGGAAAGTCGCGATTGCGTCGTTGTCGGTCACGACCGTACCGGGCTTTGCCTTGGCGTGGCTCAAAAGCTGAACCGCGCGGCTTACGCCCTCATCGACCGTCTCGCCGTTAATGCGAACGCCGCCCACACACGCCGACAAGCTGACGTGCTCATGGCCCGGGACGATCGTGGCATGAACGGCATCGGATACATGGCGCAGGCGACGCGCAAAGTCATCGGAGGGGATATTGGGCATGACGGCCACGAACTTGTCGCAGCCAAGCCGCACAAGCTCGTCAGTCGAGCGAATGCCGCCGCGAATGGCTGCCGCCACAGCGCCGAGCGCGAGATCGCCGGCATGACGGCCACAGGTATCGTTGAAGACCCTAAAATCATCAAGGTCGATCATCGCCACGCCAGCGTTCATGCGGGCGCTACGAAGCTTCTCTTCGTAATAGCGGCGATTATGCACGCTCGTCAGCACATCGGTGTAGACAAGGTCCTCTTCTGCGGCCTCTTGTTCATCGATAGGGCGCACCATCAGCAAAACGTGAGGCTCGCCCTCGACCGTCAAAGAGCGCACACGGGCACGGTACTCGACACCGTCGCTGAGCAGCCGCTCCGATATCTCATCGGAGCTTGCCATGGCCTCAAGACTTGACTGGCGCAGGCAAGGGCACCGATCGCCGGCGAGCAGGCAGTTGCGGTCGCTCTTGACCTGATCGGCCGACAGCAGACGCACCACGGGGTAGATCTTCGCGGCGCGGGCCACCTCGGCGGCAGCCTCTGCGTCGGTAAGATTGGCCTCGTGATTATTGAGCATATGGGGCCCTTTCGGTCGTCGCGTTTGATAGCAGTTGGTATCAAATGGTACAAGGATAGCATCTTGTTGATGCAGGTAAGCACGTGAATACCGTTACATTTTCATGGGTTGGCAGACGGTATGTTTGGGACTGCGGACGCAAGGTTTTGAGGCCATTTGTTAACGCCGCCGAAACGCTTGCAAGTGTCACCCGTTTTAGTTGGCACGGACTGCTACAGCCCCAGAATGTCGCGGACGGCTTGGGCTGCCGGCGCCGGGCGATCGCGCAGGCCATTGTGGGCACCGGGAATCGTCACGAGGGGGCAACCCAGGCGCTCCGCCGCCGACCGCGTGCCCGCCTCGCGGGTCGTGCCGATCGAGAGCTCGCCCAAGAGCACGGCGGCAACCGCCTTTGGTGCGCTGATGTCTTCCCATTCGGGTGCATAGGTCATGTTGAGCCCGTATTCGTTCGCCATGAAACAACGGCCGTTGCGCAGGGCATGCTTGGCCTCCGCTTCAGTTATCTTGGGGGCATCGGGGTCCGGATCGCCGATGGCGCCCAGAAAGGCCCTCAATGCCCTCGAGACCTTCCCCGCCGCAATCATGTCGAGCAAAATCGGAGCTGCACCCAGGCCGGCACCCTCACCCGTCACGGCGGGCTCATGCAGGATCGCTCGCGAGACGACGGCCGGGTTTGTACGAAGAAGCTCCAGGGCCACCAGCGTACCGGCGCTGTGCGCGAGCACGTTTGCCGGAGCGCCGACGTACTCGATAACGGCCTGCAGGTCGGCTGCCTGAGCCGCAAGGTCATAGCAGCCGTCCGCAGCATCGCCGCTCTCGCCGCAGCCGCGACGGTCATAGGCAATTACGCGGTAGTCGTGGCTGAGCTCGCGGGCGATGCCGTCAAAAAAGACGCCGTCGACGCAGGCACCGTGCACGCATACCAAGGCAGGCACATCGGGCGATACATCCGAGCCGACATACTCGCGACAGGCAATCGTGGTGCCCGCGTTCTCAACCGTATAATTCATGTTGCGCCTCATCGTCTTGTGCTTTGTTAACAGATTAACTGTACCCGACCCGAAACCATTCATAGCGCGGCATCGAGGGCAGAGTTAAAATTCGAAACCTGTAAAGTGCGAGCCCAAACCACGCATTGGCAGCGATGCTATGCTTAAGGCTAATTGTCTTGAGGAGCATATGCCTATGTCTACGTTTTTAAATGCCAGTCCGATCTTTGGACCCGTCCGCAGCCGTCGTCTCGGCCTGTCGCTGGGCGTCAACATGATGCCGGCCAGCGGTAAAATCTGCACGTTCGACTGCATCTACTGCGAAAACGGCCTCAACGCCGAGCGTCCCTGCCACGAGCCGTATAACACAGCTGACGTGGTACTCGACGCACTCGAGGCCAAGCTGCGCGAAATGGCAGCCGAAGGCGAGCTCCCCGACGTGATTACGTTTGCCGGCAACGGCGAGCCCACCGCCGCGCCGGAGTTTCCCCAGGCAATTGCCGGCGCTGTCGCACTGCGCGACGAGTTGGCACCGAACAGCAAGATTGCCGTGCTCTCCAACGGCACGCGCGCCGATCGCCCCGAGGTGCACGATGCGCTCATGATGGTCGACGACAATATCCTTAAGCTCGACACGGTCGATCCGGCGTTTATCCAGCTGCTCGACCAGCCCGTTGGCCCCTACGACGTCGAGCACCAAATCGAGACGTTCGCGAGCTTTGGCGGCCATGTCATTATCCAGACCATCTTTTTGACCGGCGCGTACCAGGGTAAGTCCATCGACAACACCGGCGAGGAGTACGTTGGTCCCTGGCTCGCAGCGCTCGAGCGCATCCGTCCACAAGAGGCAACCATCTACACGGTGGCGCGCGAGACGCCAGTCGCCGGCCTTGCCAAGGCAGCACCCGAGGTGCTCGACGCCATCGCCGCACGCGTCCAAGCCCTCGGCATCCCCTGCCAGGTGAGCTACTAGCGCGCAGCTGCTCTGCAGGTGGGCTATACTAGCTGCGGATGAAAGGAAGTTAGCCATGTTTGACAAGGGACCTGTGCCCGGCCGCAACGACGCCTGCTGGTGCGGCAGCGGCAAGAAATATAAGAAATGTCACAGCGCCTTCGACGAGCGCCTCGAGCGCCTGTGGGAGGAGGGCTGGAACGTCCTGCCCCGCACGCTCTACAAGACGCCCGCCGATATCGAGGGTATCAAGCGCTCCGCCGCCATCAACGTGGGCGTGCTCGACTACGTCGGCGAGCACATCGCCGCGGGCATGACCACCAACCAGATCGACCAGATGATCTACGACTACACCGTCGAGCACGGCGGCACGCCGGCCGACCTCAACTACGAGGGCTACCCCAAGAGTGTGTGCACCTCGATCAACGACGTCGTCTGCCACGGCATTCCCTGCGACACGGACGTCCTGCACGAGGGCGACATCATCAACGTGGACTGCTCCACGATCCTGGACGGATACTTTAGCGATTCGAGCCGCATGTTCTGCATCGGCGAGGTTTCGGCCGAGCGCCAACGCCTGGTCGACGTCACCCGTGCCAGCGTGGAGGCGGGCCTTGCCGCCGTCAAGCCGTGGCTGCCGCTGTCCGTCATGGCCGAGGCCGTGCAAAAGACAGTTGAGGACGCCGGCTTTAGCGTCGTGCGCGAGTACGGCGGACACGGCATTGGCAAGGAGTTCCACGAGGACCCGTTCGTGGGCTTTACCACCGAGGCGCCCGACGTGGACACCATCATGGCCCCGGGCATGGTCTTTACCATCGAGCCCATGGTCAACGCCGGTAAGCCCGACATTAAGATCAGCAAGGGCGACGGCTGGTGCGTGCGCACCAAGGACGGCAGTGACTCGGCTCAGTGCGAGGTGCAGCTGGTCGTGACCGAAGATGGCTACGAGCTGCTGAGCTGGTAGCCGCACGGACGCCGGATGCTGACGGGCACACCCGTCTTGCATCCGGCGTTTTATTTGAACGTTTTGCCTGATAAAACCTACCAAAATAAACCTGTCCCTTTTTGGCAGGCCGAGCGGAGAGGACTGCTTGTGAACATCTTGGTTTTGTTGCCCGTCAACGATCGCCATCGCGCGATCCTTGAGTCGAGTGCTCCGGGCGAAGACTTTATCTATACGAGTGCCGGCGCCGCTACGCACGAGCAGGTCGCCGATGCCGATGTGATTCTGGGCAACATCGACCCCGCCATGCTCACGGCATGCGAACATCTCCAGCTGTTGCAGCTGCAGAGTGCCGGTTACGACGACTACCTCGCCGCCGGCACCGTGCCGGCCGACGCCAAGCTCTCCTGCTCGGTGGGCGCCTATGGCCAGGCTGTGAGCGAGCACATGTTTGCCATGGTCCTTTCTATGATGAAGCGCCTGCCCGGCTACCAAGACCTGCAGCGCGAGCATCGCTGGGAGGATCTGGGGCCGGTTACGTCGCTCAAAAATGCCAACGTGCTGGTTCTGGGCGCCGGCGACATCGGCGGGCACTTTGCCACGCTCTGCCGCAGCATGGGCGCACACATCCGCGGCATCAAGCGTCATCCACTCGTCTACCCCATCGTGTTTGAGGATATGGACGGCATGGACGCCCTGCACGAGCGCCTGGCCGAGGCCGACGTCGTTGCGTCCTTTATGCCCAGTACGCCCGAGACCCGTGGCCTGGCGAATGCCGAGTTCTTCGCCGCGATGAAGCCGGGCGCCTTCTTTGCCAACGGCGGTCGCGGCGACCTCGTGGTTGCCGACGACCTGCTCGCCGCCCTTGAGTCCGGGCACCTTGCCGGCGCCGCGGTCGACGTCACCGATCCCGAGCCGCTGCCCGCGACAAGCCCGCTGTGGGATGCACCCAACATGCTCATCACGCCGCATATCTCCGGCTGGTTCCACCTAGAGGCCACGCTCAACAACGTGGTCGACATTGCCGCAGAGAATCTACGTCATTTGCAGGCGGACGAGACGCTGCGCTGCTGGATCGAACATTAGGGGATCTGTTCCGCCGTTCTAACGAACGGCGGACCGCTTGACGCTGCGCGACGTCCAGAACGACAATTTGTCATTCAAAAGGCGAGGCATGACCAGAAGGTCAATGCCTCGCCTTTTTCATGCCAACTTGTTCGCTCTGGACGTCGCTCGCTGACGTTATCTCAACCTGCGGCGTCTCAACAATTCCGGTTAGCCCTGGCGGGCGCTCGCTGACTTTTGTTCTACCTGCTGGGTCTTTTTATTGGAGCGATGCTAGGTAGTTTCTTGCGTTTTCGACGCTCATCGCGGCGACGGGCGCATGCGAGCAGAGTTTGACATCGTTCGTGACCAGCAGGTCTGTCTTTGCACGTACTGCCGCCGCGATGATTAAATCGTCTTCGAAATCATTATGTAGCTCACGCTGCTTGCTCGCCATCCATATGTCACTCAGGTCACAGGGTACTGGTGTGGCAAGTTGTGACAGCACCTCAAGACAATCCCATGCGAGTGATGTCGCCGCCGAAGCGGCATCTTGAGAAAGCGAGCCGTGCTCCCGCCGATACCATGCCTTATGCTCACTTGAAATCAAATAGAACAGGTCCTTGGACGACGTTGCCGCATACAGCAACTCGACCTGCGCCGTACACGCGTCGTGCAAAAACTCAATCGCCGCCGAACGACCGCGTCGTGAGGGGATGAAGTAATCAAGCCACACGTTGGTGTCAACCAAAATGCGTTTTGGATTCTCACTCATAGAGCCAGCTCATCTCCTCGCCATAGCGATCCGCATAGGCGTTCCGTTTGAGCTCTTCATCGCCCGTCGGCTGCGCCTTAGCCACGTCAATTCCCGACTCACGGCAGGCGATGGCAAACAATTGTGAACCCTGATCGATGAGTTCCAGCTTGCGCCTGGCGGCCTTCTCGCGCTCGCGTTGCTCCGCTCGGGCTCGATCGGGCGAAAGGATGTCCTGGAGCGCACCGGGTCGATCAGCCAGGGATGCCGCAAGTTGCCAGAGCGCACGCACCGCTTGGCTCGGCGTCATGCCGGCGCTAGAGAGCGCAGCATCACCGGTTCTCTTGAGATTGGCATCGAGACGTACGTTGATCTGAGCTGACGCCGTAGTCATGATTCCTCCTTATCATCCTAAGTTAATCATAAAATACAATGGTAAAAACGTAAAGCATGTATAGCAACAATTGAAATTAGCCGCCCTCTATGCAGCAAAAAACCGTCGAGGCAAACTGTGCCTCGACGGTCATCGGAGTATCAACGATGTAGCTCGGCTTACGCTTTCGCATTTCCCCAGATAAAACCTGCCAAAATGAACCTGTCCCTTTTTGGCAGGTTTTAGAGCTCCACGCTTTCGGCGCCGTTGATGGTTAGGTTTCGCTCGTAGAAGGCGGTGAGGGCGCGGATGGCGTACATCACGTCGCGCACGCCGCCGGTCTCGTAGCTCGAGTGCATAGCCAGCTGCGGCAGGCCCACGTCTACGGCATGCATGCTCGCCTGCATGTTCGACAGGTTGCCCAGGGTAGAACCGCCGGCCATATCGCTCTTGTTGGCGAAGGCCTGCGTGGGTACGTCGGCGTCATCGCAAATGGCCTGGAACACCGCGCGGCTAAAGGCGTCGGTGCAGTAGTGCTGGTTGGCGGCTTCCTTGATGACGATGCCGCCGTTGAGCACAACCTGGTTACGGGCGTCGCACTTCTCGGCGTGGTTGGGGTGCACGGCATGCGCGTTGTCGCAGCTCACGAGCATCGAAGCGGCAAGCGCACGGTGGTACGACTCGTCGTCAAAGCCCAGCGACCCGTTGATGCGGCGCAGCGCGTCGGCCAAGAACGTCGACATGGCGCCCTGCTTGGTCTCGGAGCCAACCTCCTCGTTATCAAAGCAGCAGAAGACCGAAACGTCGTGCGCGTTCTCGGCACCCAAAAATGCCTGCAGCGACGTGTAGGCGCAGGCCAGGTCGTCAAGTTTGGGCGTCGAGATAAACTCGTCGGCCCAGCCCCAAATACGCGCATCCTGTCGGTTGACCAAGAACAGGTCGCGGCCCAGAATCTGCTCAGGCTCAACATCCAGTTCGTCAGCGATCAGGGCATCGAAGTCACCCTGCTTAAGCTCGCCGGCACTGATGAGCGGGCACAGGTCGACGGATCGGTTGGGAGCAAAGCCCTCGTTGACGCCACGGTTCATATGGATGGCAAGGCTCGGGATAATAGCGACCTCGCGCTCGGTGGCAAGCAGGCGGCTCTCGATACGGTCACCCTCGCGCACCAGTACGCGGCCCGCGAGCGCCAGCGGGCGATCGAACCAGGTGTAGTCGATCATGCCGCCGTAGGCCTCGGTGTTCAGACGCAGCGTCTCGCCCGCGCCGTCAAGCTCAGGCACAGCCTTGACCTTAAACGTCGGCGAATCGCTGTGTGACGCCGCGAGCTGAAAATGATAGTCACCGGCAACGCCGTCCTCGCCCCACGTCGCGGCCAGGTCCTCGCCCACCTTAAAGGCGATAACGCTCGAGGTGTTGCGCTGCGTGTAATAACGCCCGCCCGGCTCGATATCCCACGCCGCGTTCTCGGGCAGGTAGGTAAAGCCCGCCTCGTCGAGCTCGGCCATAATGGTCGCCGCCGTATGGAACATGCTGGGGCATGCCTCGATAAAGTCGATAAGGTCGTTGGCGGCCTCGATATCGTCGGCCGTCACATGCGCGCGCTCGGGCGTTTCCTGATCCGTCATGCTCTCCCCTTTCGCTGGGTTGATGGTCCCCTCCAGCATACCCCGCCGCGCCAGTGCCGCACTCTTCATTCCGTGCTTAATTCCGCGCCGCTCACCAAGTTGAGTCATCATGCCCGCGCTCCTTTTGCGACAATTGCACTAACAGGACGAGAGGAGTCGTCATGAAGCCACGTAACATTGCCATCGCCTGCGGTGTCGCGGGAGCCGCCGTCGGCCTTGCCGCTGCCACCGGCATCGTTTACCGCAAGCAAATCAAGTCCGTCGCGTCACTCAAACGCTTGACCGACTATGCGGATGGCTATGACCTGTACGCAATCGACATTGCTTACGACTACGACCTTGACCGCATCATCGCCGCTGGCGTGCGCGACGACCAGGCCTACATCGATGCCGTGGTGGCGCAGGTGCTCCCCGGCGTGCCGGCACATGTCCAGGCACCCCAGTTTGCCTGCAGCGCTTTTGTCGCCGTAGATGCCGAAGGCCGCGTGCGCACCGGTCGCAATTACGACTTTAAGGACGACACCTCGGCGCTGCTGGTGCGCAATCACCCGCGCGACGGCTATGCCTCCATCGGCTTTGCGGCCCTCAATAACCTGGGCGCCAACACTCCACTTGACTCCGTCGCCGGACGCGCCGCGGCGTTGATGGGCCCGTTTGCCCAGCTCGACGGTGTCAACGAATGCGGCGTGTCCATTGCCGTGCTCACCCTGGATTCCAAGCCCTGTGACCAGGACACACAGCGCCCCGTCATCAACACTTCGCTCGCCATCCGTCTGGTGCTCGACCGCGCGGCCACCACGCAGGAGGCCGTCGACCTGCTTTCTGCCTACGACATGCACGCCATGGCCGGACGCGATTACCACTTCTTTATCAACGACGCCGCCGGTGACGCGCGGGTGGTGGAGTGGGATCCGCGCGACCCCGACCGTGCATGCAAGGCGACTCCTGTACGCCAGGTTACGAACTTCTACGCCTGCTATGGTGACGAGGTGCTCCCCAACCAAAAGAACGGCGAGCTGGGCCATGGTAAAGAGCGCGCCGTCGCAATCGCCGATGTCCTTGACGCCCATGCCGGCGCCCAAGATGAGGCAGTCGCTTGGAAGGCCCTACGCGCTGCAGCGCAAGAGCCCAATCCGGAAGACATCACCAGCAACACGCAGTGGTCGGTCGTCTTTGACAACACCGAGCCCGCTGCCGCCATCACGCTGCGCCGCCACTGGGGCGACGTCGACGCCTTCGCGCTGTAAGGAGCCAAGCCCGCCCGCCTTACGCTCGCCTGACGTTGCTTACATTTCTATACGCTTGAGCTAACACGTTTTACCCCCGTATCAACAGTGTGCGGGGGTAAACTTATGCGCATGTTATAACTTGCCCGGAAGGATTCATCATGCTTAGGATCGGTCTTCTTACCAGTGGCGGCGACTGCCAGGCGCTCAACGCCACCATGCGCGGCATTGTCAAAACGCTCATGACCAATAGCGAAGAACCTATCGAGATCTACGGTTTTGAGGACGGCTACCAGGGCCTTATCTACAGCCGTTTTCGCGTGATGACGCCAGCGGACTTTAGCGGCATCCTCACCCGCGGCGGCACCATTCTGGGCACGAGCCGCACGCCGTTCAAGCGTCTGGACATTCCCGAGGCCGACGGCGTCGAGAAGGTGCCCGCGATGGTCCACACCTATCACAAGCTGCAGCTCGACTGCCTGTTTATGCTGGGCGGCAACGGCTCCACCAAGACCGCCAACCGCCTGCGCCAGGAGGGCCTCAACGTTATCGCCCTGCCCAAGACCATCGATAACGACACCTGGGGCACCGAGATGACCTTTGGCTTTACGAGCGCCATCGACGTCGCCACCAAGTGCATCGACGACATTCACACCACTGCCTCGAGCCACGGCCGCGTGTTTGTTATCGAAATCATGGGCCACAAGGTCGGCTGGATCCCGCTGTACGCCGGCGTCGCGGGCGGCGCGGACGTCATCTTGATTCCCGAGATCCCTTACGACATGGACAACGTCATCAAGACCATCGAGCATCGCATGGAGACCGGCAGCCGCTTTACCATCGTGGCCGTCGCCGAGGGCGCCATCTCCAAGGAGGACGCGGCGCTGTCCAAGAAGGAATACAAGAAGAAGCTCGCCGAGCGCACGAGCCCGTCGATCGTCTACGACATCGCCAAGGAAATCGAGGCCAAGACCGGTCGCGAGACCCGCGTCGCCATCCCCGGCCACACGCAGCGCGGCGGCCAACCCGATGCCCAGGACCGCATCTTTGCGACCCAGTGCGGCGTCGAGGCGGCACTCGGCTGCCTGCGCGGCGAGTTTGGCTACATGATCGCCCTGCGCGACGGCAAGATGTGCCACGTGCCGCTCGAGGAGGTCGCCGGCAAGCTCAAGTATGTCGACCCTCAGAGCGACCTGGTGCGCGAGGCCAAATCGTTGGGCATCAGCTTCGGCGACGAATAGCCTCGGCTGGAGCTGCTCCCATCGGAGGCCCCAGGGCTTACCTCCCAAATCGTCCTCGGACATGTCAGGACCCCGCCGTGCGCTTCGCGCGGCGGGGTCCTTCCGTCCTGCGGAAAGATTTGGGAGGTAAGCCCTGGGGCCTCCTGCGGTAACTGGGGAGGCCGAGGCTATTCGTCTTCTTGCTGCGGATGCTTGGTCTGAAAGATTTGGAATGATAGGGGCTCCTGGCTGTTGCGAGCACTGACATTTGTCACGAAATGGCTGGTCGTTGGGGGTTGCTACTGGTAGTTGCGGTAGGGTTGGGGCAGATTCTAACTAGAAATGGTGGTCGCTACCGGTTGTTCTCGACATACTCGAGCCATTCGATTACGGTCACCTCACGAAAGGAACCACCATGGATCTTGCGATGGCGCAGCGTCTCGTCGATCGCCGCAAAGCTGCCGGGCTTTCTCAGGAAGCACTTGCTGCCCAGCTGGGTGTGAGCCGCCAGGCTGTCAGTAAATGGGAGCGCAGCGAATCCTCGCCCGATACCGATAACCTTATTGCGCTCGCCGCGCTGTACGGTGTGTCGCTGGATGAGCTGTTATATGGGGAGACGGCTGGAGACGGCGACACCGAAGCTTCGGATGAGACCGAAGAAGCTAAGAACTCCACTGACAAGGTCTGTCATGACGACAAGCCGCTTGTCGATATCTCTCTCGCCCGCGGTATCCACGTTATCGATCCCAACAAAGGTGAAGAAGTTCACGTTGGCTGGAATGGTATCCATGTGTCCAATGAACGCAAGGGCGAAGAAGTCCATGTGGGGCCGGGAGGCGTACACGTCGATACGCTCGAGGATGATGGGCATAGCGTGCATACCAATGCCGACGGCACCGTCACCATCGACGGCGAGACGTTTTCCAGCTGGAAGGAGGCGCACGACAAGCTCGACCATCATGGCAAGCACTTCCACACCAAGCTCGGACGCGCGTGGAACAAGTTTCCCTTCCCCGCACTTGTCGCCCTCACCTATCTGGCGCTCGGCATCGTTTACGGCACGTGGGGCATGGGACTCTTTCTCGTCTTTTTGGTTCCCGTCTACTACGCCATTGGCGACTTTATCGATCGACGCCGCCTATCTAAGCTCATCGGCAGTGTCTATCCGGCAGCTGCCATTGCCTGGTTCCTCTACATGTGGCTTTGCCTGGGACAACCCCATCCTGCTTGGGCAATCCTCATCACCATCCCCGTCGTAGGAGCACTCATGCACTGGTGCCGCAAACAATGGAAGCACCGAAAGCAAGCCTAGTCCGCCCCGTCCAGCCAGCAAGCCCCAGCCGACGCCCCTCCCCTAAGTTGCGGTGATATAGTTCCTGTTTTCGCCTTTGATGAAGCTATTCAGGAACTATTCCACCGCAACTCACGAAAGACAGGGGCAGTCGCGACACGGAAATTGGCCTTGAATCAATGGCTCGCCAAGAAAAGGGCCTATTTACTACGTTTAACTCGAGAGGGTCAACCATAGCAGCTGTTTTCGAAAATCGACAAGCCTTCTACCTGCACTGATAATTGTTCTCGGGGGAAGCGGGCACTGCGGGGCGCGGCAACGGCGCGCGATTTCCG
>CABTZM010000011.1 GCA_902489295.1 uncultured Collinsella sp. | reverse complement strand
CCGGGAGGTCACAAGTTCGAATCTTGTCAGGTCCACCACTTTCTTTCGCAATAAACCCCCCAGCGAGAGCCGAGTCGCCGCTGGGGTGTTTATTACTGTCTCCGTGGGGGTTTAGCTCAGCTGGGAGAGCGCGGGCTTTGCAAGCCTGAGGTCAGGGGTTCGATCCCCCTAACCTCCACCATGATGGACCTGTAGCTCAGTTGGTTAGAGCGTCCGGCTGATAACCGGGAGGTCACAAGTTCGAATCTTGTCAGGTCCACCATCAAAACCGTGAAGAGCCCTGGGGCGTTGCCTCGGGGCTTTTTTCTTACCTACTGAAAGTAGTCAAAAAAGCCCCGTCCCAAATTAACTACTTTGATTTTGTGTGCTGTGCGAAAGTTTGGGTAGTATAGCTATTCAATGCGGCGGGCTGCCGCGTGTTAACCGCTACGTACCGGAGGTGTTCCATGGTTCGTGTCGACATAGAGACCATCGTCATGGCCGCCGGTCCCGTGCCATCGCTTATCGTACTTCGTGAGCGCAGCAGCAAATCGGACTCGCCCGCGCCGCTGCGTTCCCTTTCCATTCAGACTGGTTCGTTTGAAGCTGCTGCCATCAGCCGCGGCATCGATAGCGGCCGCGCCGAGCGCCCGATCACCCATGACCTGCTGCTCGATACCGTTGACGCCCTGGGCGCCAAGCTCGAGCGCATCGAGATCGTTCGCGCCGAGCCGCCGGTGTTCTACGCGACGATCGTCGTACTGGCCGATGGCGAGGAGCGCAAGATCGACGCCCGCCCCAGTGACGCCATTGCCCTTGCCGTGCGCAGCAATGCCCCCATGTTTGTGGAGGACGACATCATGAATCGCCTGGGCACTGTTTCCACCCACGCCGAGGATGTCGACGACGAGCAGGAGTTCGAGAAGTTCGACGAGTTCGTCCATACGCTCTCCCCCGATGATTTCTAAATGCGGGGCGGACGGGTTGCGGAGCGTTCGCTGATGGCCGGCGGTATCTCGGCTGAGGCGGCGGCCATTGCGCGCGAGGCCCAGATGCGCTCGGAGGCATCCGAGGCGGCTCGCATTGCCTATGTGACGCAGGCCCGCACGCTTCGCGAGCGCCGCGGCTCGTTTATCAAGATGGTTGTCGTCTCCGCCCTTGTCGCGGCAATCTGCTCGCGCCTTCGTGGTACAGTTGGTGCGCTTGGGTTTTCGATTTCAATAGGCTTGGTAATCTGGGGTGTGGTCGATGCAGTAATGCTGACCAACCAGATCAAGGTACTCGACAAGCGCGCGATGGATATGATGCGCGCCCGCGACGCTGCCGCCAAGATCGCTGCCGAGGCACAAGAACTGTAACGACGCCAGACTCGATGGGAAGGTCTAAAGATGGCACAGGATATGCAAGACGCCGGTAACGTCTCCGCCGAGCTCGACGCCATGGTGTGTGACCTGATTGGTGCATTCTTGGACGACCTTGCCGCCGGCGAGAATCCGGGCGTAGTTGTGGCGATCGAGGACGCTGCTTCCAACCGCTATCTGGCCGCGCTCGACGAAGATGGCGAGGAGGCATGCCTCGAGGCTGCCACCAACTTTATCTCCGAGCACAAGATGGGTCTTAAGGACGAGGGGCTGGGCCGCATCGCCCGCTATGCCATCGGCTATACCGGTTGTGTCGAAATTGACGGCGGCTATCACGACGCCCTGCTTGTGAGCTTCTTCGAAACCACGCTCGAGAGCGGTTTTTCGGCATACGTGCTCTATGAGGGCATGGGTGCCGGCGATGGTTTTATGTGGAGCGACCCTGAACCTGCAGGTGAGGAAACCCCTCTCATCTAAAATCGCTAAAATAAACGAGTTTTCGGTAAAAGGCTCAATATTCCCGCTGAGCGTTGTGTCGCTGGGCGGGCCGCATACGCGTGCCGTTTGTATATGGATAGAAGATAGGGGAACTACATGCGCGTAGACAATCTGAGGAACATCGCCATCATCGCCCACGTCGACCACGGCAAGACGACGATGGTCGACAAGCTCCTGCGTGCCACGGACGCCTTCCGTGCCAACCAGCAGGTCGAGGACCGCGTCCTGGATTCCAACGACCAGGAGCGCGAGCGCGGCATTACGATTCTCGCCAAGAACATCTCTATCGAGTACAAGGACGTTAAGATCAACGTCATCGACACCCCGGGCCACGCCGACTTTGGCGGCGAGGTCGAGCGCGTGCTGCGTATGGCCGACGGCGCCCTGCTGCTGGTCGACGCTTTTGAGGGCCCCATGCCCCAGACCCGCTTCGTGCTGCGTCACGCTATCGACACCGGCCTCAAGATCATGATCGTTATCAACAAGATCGATCGTCCGGGCGCCAACCCCGAGAAGGCCTACAACGACTGCCTGGACCTTATGGCCGACCTGGGTGCCACCGACGACCAGCTCGAGTTCGCCATGGAGCACGTGGTCTACGCCAGCGCCATGAACGGCTTTGCCCGCCTCGACCCCAACGACGGCAACATGGACATGTATCCGCTGCTCGATATGATCATCGACGACATGCCCGCGCCCGAGGTTGACGAGAACGCCCCGCTGGCCATGCAGTGTGTGACCATCGACCACTCCAACTTTGTCGGCCGCATCGGCATCGGTCGCGTGTATTCCGGCACCATCCACCAGGGCGACCAGATCCTGGTTGTTAAGAACGACGGCTCCAGCGCCACCGCTACCGTCAAGCAGCTCTTTACCTTCGACTACCTGGGCCGCACCGAGTGCCAAGAAGTCGGCGCCGGCGACATTGCCGCTGTCGTGGGTATCGACCGCACCGATATCGGCGATGTCTACACCGACCCCGAGAACCCTGTCGAGCTCGAGCCCATCGAGATCGACCCGCCGACCCTGTCCATCGTCTTTGAGGCTTCGACCTCCCCGCTCGTCGGCCGCGACGGCGACATCGTGGGCGCCCGTCAGCTCAAGGAGCGCCTGTTCAACGAGGCCGAGAACAACGTGACCATGAAGATCGAGGAGCTCGAGGACAAGAGCGGCGTCGAGGTCTCGGGCCGCGGCATTCTGCACCTGTCCGTTCTGATGGAGTCCATGCGCCGCGAGGGCTTTGAGTTCCAGGTCGGCCGTCCCCGCGTTCTGTTTAAGAAGGACGAGAACGGCAACAAGATGGAACCCGTCGAGCAGGCCGTCGTCGAGTGCCCGGACGAGTACTCAGGCAAGGTCGTTGAGGTCTTCGGCACCTCCGGCGGCATCATGACGAGCATGGATACCTCGGGCATCGTGACGCACCTCGAGTTTAAGATCCCGACCCGCGGCATCATGGGCCTTAAGAACCGCATCATGAACGTCACCCACGGCGAGGGCGTGTTCTACCACACCTTCTTGGAGTATGGCCCCTACGCCGGCGAGATCGGCAACCGTCAGAATGGCGCTATGATCTCCATGACCACCGAGAAGGCCGTTGCCTACGCTCTGGGTACGCTGCAGGAGCGCGGCCAGCTGTTTGTCGAGCCGGGCACCGAGTGCTACGAGGGTATGATCGTGGGCGAGCGTAGCAAGGCTGGCGACATGGTCGTCAACATCGCCCGCACCAAGAACCTGGGCAACCAGCGTTCCTCGACCTCCGATATCTCCGTCCAGCTGGTGCCGCCTCGCACCTTCTCGCTGGAGGAGGCGCTGGAGTACATCGCCGACGACGAGCTGGTCGAGATCACCCCCAAGAACATTCGCCTGCGCAAGCGTCTGCTCAACGCCACCGACCGCAAGAAGGCCGCCGTCCGCGCTGGCCAGGTCAATAAATAAGCGCTAGGGCTTATAATCGCCAATAGGAAAGGGCGCCGACCGCGATGGTCGGCGCCCTTTTTGGTGCAAGGGGATTGAGTTGGTCTGCACCACCACAAAGGTGCCTGTCCCCTTTGTGGTGGTTGGCGGCTAAGCGGTGGGGAGTTTCGGCGTATTAGCTGGCTGCTGGGACTTGAGGTGGGCGTTGCGCCAGATGATTTGGATGATGTAGCCGAGCATAAAGACAAAGGCCACGCCGCTGATGAAGCCGCCTACGAGGGGAAGCCCCGTGAGGGCACCTGCGATTACGCCGCCCACGGCTGCCATGGCGTAGCGGTTCTGTTTGTGTCCGACCATGCGGGCAATGGCGCAGCCCGCGAAGGCACTCGACACCAACGCGATGCCGATAACGCCGCACAAGAGGGCTCCGGCAAGCGACAGACCAGCGATAGAGATAATCAGCAGTAGGACGGCGGGGGCGATAGCAATCGTACCCAGAAGACCGCTCACCCACAGAGGCATGGGGCGCTGGTGGAGCATTCCGGCGGCGCTGGCGGTCGCGCGCGGAAAGACGAGCTCGAGCAGTAGAGCGACAAAGCAGGTCGAGAGTGCCGCGGCGACGATACCGCCGATGGCATCGTTAACGGTGGAAGTATCCTCGTTCTCGGTGCGGTCGATCTTGAGCGCGCCGACCTCGGCTCCCGCGGCGCGCTCGGGGTCCTCGGAGACGTGCGCGTTCACGGTGCCGGTGATGTGGGCGTTCTTGCCCAGGATGAGCTTGTCGGCCCAGACCTCGACATCGCCCTCGACGGTGCCATCGATGGTCACCGTGTCGCCTGCAAGCGCTGCCGACTTGGTAGAGCCGCGCAGGGCAACCGTCTCGCCCACCGCGTAAAGACAGTTGGCAGAGCTGTCGGTGTTGAGCACAACGTGCTGACCGACCACCGTGACGCTGCCATCAACCGTGGTCTTGGCGATATCGATAGTGCGTGCCGCCAGACGGACGGCACCGCCCACCGTGCAGTCGCGGATCGAAAGGGTATCGCCCACGGCGATGATATCGCGGTCGATGGAGGTATCGTCCAGGTTGAGGCTTTGACCTGCCCAGTACAGGTCACCTTCGACGCCGGACGGAGTGGCGTCATTGTCGGTCGCAAGTACGTTGCCTGCGGTGTCCGTGCCGGCAAGAGCCGTAGCGGGAAGTGCGGTGAGCGCCAGAGCGATGAGCGCGAATAGGATGGTGAGGCGGCCCCACGCTTTACGGCGTTGGGTCGACGGGAATTGATTGTGGGGCATAGTGAATCCTTCGTCAGATGCTCGATATGCACCTAACAGGGTACCCAACGCGTGGGCGCTCTAAAAGAACCTCTCGGTTGCATTTCGAAGGATGAGCCCGCGCAATCTACTTTTTGTGGTGCAAAAAGCGCGCGATGTCCTCCTCGGTGGGGCTTTTGATGTCAAAACGCAGCGACAGCCAGCGCAGCCCCATGGTTACCGCAACGCATACGATCAACGCGGTGATGTTGCTGACGACGCCGCTCATGACAAGGCATACATAGCTCGCCGAGCCGGCGATGGCTGCGATGGCATAGAAGTTGGTGCGCTGGAAAATGCCCGGTACCACGCCCATAAAACTGTCGCGCAGCATGCCGCCGCCCACCGCGGTGAAAAAGCCCATCATGATGCACACCGCCGGCGCAAAGCCGTAGACCAGTGCCTTGTCTGCTCCGGTGGCGGCGTAGATGCCGACTGAGATGATGTCGAGCAGGGGAATGAGTTTTTCGGGTTTGTCGACGATTGCCGGGAAAATGTAGATGATGGCTGCCGTGGCAATGGAAAGCGGGAGCGCCATCGGCTGGTTGAGGATGTAGACGTTGCCCACCTGCAGCGTCATATCGCGCAAAAGACCGCCGCCCAGTCCGCAGACCACAGCGAGCGCGACGGCGCCTACCAGGTCGAGCTTGTGCTCGCGCGCGACCAGCACGCCTGAGATCGATGCCGCGACAACAGCGAACATCTCGAGCCAAAACGGAATAGCGACCATGGCATCCGTGGCGTGTGAGGTAACGGTCATAGCGGCGACGACGGGCAAGATGGGGTCCTTTTGGTTGCGGGTTTAGACAATGCCCGTACATAGTACATGGTTGGCGGGCGCGGTGACCCTATTGCTCGGTAAACGGTCGGGACTGGGTGGGGGCGTAGGCACCAAACATGTACATCAGCCTCCAAAGATGCCGAAAAATGTCGGTTTTGGAGGGTGGTGTACACGTTTGGAGATCTGGGTTGATGCTGAACGCGATGGGGGCGTGGCTGAATAGGAGGGATGTCCAAATTTTGAGCTTCGCTCAAAATTTATCCGGCCGGCTTGCGCCGACCGCGCTGCGCTAAAAACGCGCCGCTGGCGCGTTTTCTTTACGCTTCGCGCCCTGGCGGGTTCGAATCCTCCTCTGCCTTATTTGCTTGTTAGGGACTCAAAACAAAAAAAGCTCCCATTCTTGGGAGCTTTCTCAACCAAAATGGCGGAGGAGGAGGGATTCGAACCCTCGTGACCTTATACAGGCCAAACGGTTTTCGAGACCGCCGCATTCAACCACTCTGCCACCCCTCCGCGTGGGGTAAAAACAAAGCAGGCTCGAAGGCCTGCTTTGGAATTAACTGGCGGAGAGTCAGGGATTTGAACCCTGGAGACGCTTTTGACGCCTACACGATTTCCAATCGTGCTCCTTCGGCCACTCGGACAACTCTCCGTTAAATGCGAAAGTCAGTATACACGAGGAATCGCAAAGTGCAAACAGAAAAGTTGGCATTTTTTAAAACGCTCGGCCGCGCTTGGCGTTGCAGTGGGGTTTGAGGTGCCAAAAAACGGCTTCCGACCAGCGTGGTTGATCAACTCAATTGTTCAAAAGGGGTATTCATAAGCGACTTGGCAATGAATTTAAAAATCTTTGGGTGGTGCTGTGGACCACTGGTATGCATTTTGCGACCACAGCCTTGTGCCCGTTGACCTGCGGCTTGGCTCAGCTTGTCCCCGCGGCACCGTATCTTGTCCACAAATCCGTCAAGCTCTTGGTCGGCATTTGGTTGGAATGCGCATGAAACGTGGTGCGAGCATGGGCATATGTGGAGGTCATGAGGTTGTAGCTGCATATTCTTGCGGCTTGGGAGGTTGAAAGATATTATTACCAAGTCTTTTCCTGCTTCAGGCGCACCTTCACGACCTGAAGCCACATTTGCCCAGAGGAGGTGACAATATGAAGGCTTATGAACTGCTGTTCTTTGTTGACCCGTCGCTCGACCCCGAGACTCGTCTCGCTGTTATGAAGCGTATCGATACCACGATCGCTGAGGGCGCTGGCAAGGTCGACTCCGTTGACGAGTGGGGCAAGCGCAAGCTCGCCTACGAGATCAACGACCTCACCGATGGTGACTACACCCTCATCAACTTCCACGCAGATCCTACCCAGATCGCCGAGCTTGATCGCGTCCTGCGCATCACCGACGCTGTGGTCCGCCACATGATCGTCCGTCGCGACGACCAGGAGTAAGACTGTCGTTTTGGACTGGGCTTGTGCCCCAAGAGGAAGTAGTGAGTTATGAGCATCAATCGAGTGAACATCACCGGTAACCTCACCCGCGATCCCGAGCTGCGCGCCACCGCCGGCGGAACCCAGGTTCTGTCTTTTGGCGTCGCCGTGAACGATCGTCGCCGCAACGCGCAGACTGGCGAGTGGGAGGACTATCCCAACTTTGTCGACTGCACTATGTTCGGCACCCGCGCCGAGGCCGTGAGCCGTTTCCTGGCAAAGGGAAACAAGGTCGCGATCGAGGGCAAGCTGCGCTACAGCTCTTGGGAGCGCGACGGCCAGCGCCGGAGCAAGCTTGAGGTCATCGTCGATGAGATCGAGTTTATGAGCTCCCGTGGTGGCCAGGGTGGCTACGACCAGGGCGGTTACGCCCCCGCAGCTCCCGCGCCCGCAGCACGTCCTGCCGCACCGGTGGCTACGCCGCCCGCGGTCGACGTCTACGATGAGGACATCCCGTTCTAAGGGTTGTTCACCTATTTTTGAGTGAGAGGCGGCTTCGGTTCGCCGAAGTTGCCAAATGAAAGGTATTTTGACATGGCTAATGATTTTTCTGCACGTCAGCCGCGTCGTAAGTACTGCCAGTTCTGCAAGGAGAACACTGAGTTCATCGACTATAAGGACACTCAGCTTCTCCGTAAGTACATGACCGACCGTGGCAAGATCAAGCCCCGTCGCGTCACTGGCGCTTGCACGCAGCATCAGCATGACATCGCCAACGCCATCAAGCGCGCCCGCGAGATGGCTCTCCTGCCGTACACCGTCCCCGTGGTTTCCTCTCGTGGCAACCGCGACCGCGGCTAAGAAGGGAGACGCATCATGAAGGTTATTCTTCTCGATGAGATCAAGGGCAAGGGCGGCGAGGGTGACGTCGTAGAGGTCGCTCAGGGTTACGCTGAGAACTTCCTGTTCCCCAAGAAGCTCGCTGTTGCCGCCACCAAGGGCAACCTCAAGCAGCTTGACGAGCGTCGCAACAACATCGCCAAGCGCGAGGCCGTCCGTCTGGCTACCGCCAACGAGACCAAGGCTGCCTTCGAGGGCAAGACGGTCACCGTTGACGTCAAGGTCGGCGACGAGGGCATCCTCTTTGGCTCCGTTACCGCCGCTATGATCGCTGACGCCATCAAGGCTCAGCTCGGTATGGACATCGACCGCAAGCGCGTCGAGCTCGGTAAGCCCATCAAGGTTGCCGGTGCCCACACCGTTGCCATCTCGCTGTACCGCGAGATCAAGGCCGAGGTTGTCGTTCTCGTCGGCGTTACCGCCGAGGAGCTCGCTGCCGAGGCTGAGGTCGAGGAGGCCGCTGAGGTCGCCGAGGCCGAGACCGCCGAGGTCGAGACTGAGGCTGCTGCCGAGTAGCATTTGCTGCAACGCAACAATCTTGTTCTAAGAAGGGCGCTCTGGGAAACCAGGGCGCCCTTTTGTTTTTTGCGCTGAGTGAGTGTCATGGTGAACGTTGTGTCGAAGTCCTATATACAGGACCGTTCATCCGTTTGGTTCGGTGATGATTGGCGGCGCGCGGCGCGTTTTGGGACCGTGGCTGATACTATGGATGCTCGCAAGCGATATGAATGAGGATGCTCATGGCATATGACGATAGGGAGACCGGGCTGACGGTTGAGGACCGCGGCTCAAAGTTGGGTCTTCCCCAAAACCAAGATGCAGAGGCCAATGTACTGGCCGCTATGCTGCTATCGCCCGAGGTGGTCGAAGAAGCCCAGGTCGAGCTGCAGCCTGATGACTTCTACCGGCCCATTCATAAGACCATCTATACCGCGATGGTCGATATGTACAACAGCCGCATTCCCATCGACTCCATCTCGCTGATCGATTACCTGCGAAGCATCAACAAGCTCGATGCCGTGGGCGGCGAAGCGTACATTTTGGAGTTGATGGGTCAGACCCTGTCGCTCGTCAACTGGCAGCACCATGCCGCTATCGTTCGCCGCGATTCGATGCTGCGTGAGCTGATCGGCGCTACCAACGAGATCAACGCGCTGGCCTATAACGCCCCCACCGACACCAAAGAGGTCGTGGAGCTGGCCGAGAGCAAGCTGCTCAAGGTTACGGCGCGCGAGGTCAAGTCGAGCTACAAGACGCTGACCGAGTTTATGGTCGAGGCCTATAACGAGGCCGAGGAAGTGTGCCAGGCCGGCGGCCAGGCCGCCGGCGTGCCCACGGGCTTCCCGTCGCTCGACCGCATGCTCATGGGTTTTCGCGAGGGTCAGCTCATCATCATCGGCGCCCGCCCTGCTGTTGGTAAGACGTCGTTCGCCCTGAATCTGGCGCTCAACGCTGCCGCTGCCGGTTATACCGTCGGCTTCTTCTCTCTGGAGATGTCGGGCAAGGAAATTGCCCAGCGTCTGATTTGCGCCTACGCCATGATCTCGATCAGTGACTTCCGCATGGGCCGCATTAGCCCCGAGCAATGGGCCAATATCAACGAGGCCACGCAGACCTTGTCCAAGCTCGATATTCTGATTGACGATACGCCCGGCACCACAGTGACCGAGATTCGCGCCAAGAGCCGCCGCATGCTCCACAACAAGGAGAAGGCCATCATCATCCTGGACTACCTGCAGCTGGTGAGTCCTCCGCCGGGACGCCGCTCCGAGAGCCGTACCGTCGAGGTCTCCGAGATGTCGCGTGGTCTGAAGATCATGGCCAAGGAGCTCAAGATCCCGCTCATCGCGCTGTCGCAGCTCTCGCGTCAGGTCGAATCCCGTACCGGCAAGCGCCCGCAGCTTTCCGACCTTCGTGAATCGGGCTCCATCGAGCAGGACGCCGATATCGTTATGTTCTTGGACCGCTCCGCCGACGAGGCCGAAGCCTCGCGCGACGATCGACCCGACGAGGGCGTTACGCGTATCGTCGTGGCCAAGAACCGTTCGGGCCCGATCGGCGACGTCGACCTGATGTTCCTGCCGGCATCCACCAAGTTCTATGAGCTTGATGGGGCGCATGCCGAGGAGTAGGACAGGCGCCCGTTGCACGGGTATACTGGGAATGTTTTGTGCTTCTGCGTGCCGGCGTGGCGCGCAGACAGTCCATGAATGTAAGGAGTAAACATGCCGTCAACCGTTTTGGTCGGTGCCCAGTGGGGCGATGAGGGCAAGGGTAAGATTTGCGACCTGGTCGCCGGCGACTTCGATGCCGTCGTGCGCTACTCGGGCGGCAACAACGCCGGCCACACCATCGTCGTCAACGGCAAGAAGTACGGCCTGCACCAGGTGCCCTCCGGCATCATGTATTCCGACCACGTGTCGGTGATCGGTAACGGCTGCGTCGTCAACCCCAAGGTTGTCCTTGAGGAGATCGACATGTTCGAGGCCGACGGCATCACCACCAAGAACCTCAAGATTAGCGGCAACGCGCATGTCATCATGCCGTACCACATCGATCTGGATGGCGCCTTTGAGCAGAAGCTCGGCAAGAAGAACATCGGTACCACCAAGCGCGGTATCGGTCCGTGCTACCAGGACAAGATGGCCCGCATTGGTCTGCGCATGCAGGACATGCTGGACGAGACGCTGTTCCGCGACAAGCTGGAGACCGCTCTCGCCCGCGTGAACCCCGAGCTCGAGCTCATCTACAACCTGCCCACCTACACCGTGGACCAGATTTGCGACGAGTACCTGCCGATGGCCGAGCGCCTGCGTCCCTACATCACCGAGACGAGCCTGCTACTCAACAACATGATCGATGAGGGTAAGGACCTGCTGTTTGAGGGCGCCCAGGCGACGCTGCTCGACATCGACCACGGCACCTATCCGTACGTGACGTCTTCCAACTGCACCGCCGGCGGCGCCATTACCGGTTCTGGCGTCGGCATGAAGAACGTCGACCGCGTGCTGGGCGTCATGAAGGCCTACATCACCCGCGTCGGTTCGGGCCCCATGCCCACCGAGCTTTCCTATGAGTCCGAGGCCGGCCACACGCTGACCGAGGAGGGCTACGAGTACGGCGTGACCACCGGTCGCCGTCGTCGCTGCGGCTGGTTCGACGGCCCTATCGCCAACTATGCCTCGCGCGTCAACGGCCTCACCGACATCGCCGTGACCAAGCTCGACGTGCTTTCGGCCTTCGACACCATCAAGGTGTGCGTGGCTTACGACGTCGACGGCGAGCGTTACACCAGCGTGCCCGAGCATCAGGTTCGTTTTGAGCACGCCAAGCCCATCTACGAGGAGCTCCCCGGCTGGAAGTGCGACATTACCGGCTGCCGCAGCTTTGACGAGCTGCCGCAGGAGGCGCAGGACTACGTGGCGTTTATCGAGGATCTGGCACACACCCGCGTGACGTTCATTGGCGTTGGCGCTGGTCGCGAGCAGATCATCAACCGATTCTGGAAGTAATCGGGACTATTTGGTTATTGCGATATACCCCTTTGCAGCCCAAGCGGGCGGCCGAGGGGTATATTTGCTTGCAAAGGGCTCGCGCGGAGCGGGCCATTCATCCATAGAGGAGGCACCCTTGAAGGCGGACACTCAAACCATCGACATCCTGTTGTTGGGCAGCGGCGGCCGTGAGCATGCTTTGGCAGCTAAGCTCGCAGCATCACCGCGCGCCGGCAAGCTCTACATCGCGCCGGGCAACGGCGGCACCGCGAGCTGTGGCGAGAACGTTGTTCTCGACGACTGCGATCCTGCGGCCGTGGCGGCGTTTGCACAGAGCCACGGATGCGGACTCGTGGTAATTGGCCCCGAGGCTCCGCTCGTGGCGGGCGTGGCCGACGCCGTGCGCGCGGCGGGTATTCCCTGCTTTGGCCCGGGTGCCGAGGGCGCCCAGATGGAGGGCTCCAAGCTGTTCTCCAAGCAGCTCATGGAGCGTGCGGGCATTCCGACGGCAGCCTATGGTTCATTTACCGACGAGGCTTCGGCTCTCGCCTATGTGCGCGAGCAGGGCGCCCCGCTGGTCGTGAAGGCCGACGGCCTTGCCGCGGGCAAGGGCGTTATCGTGGCGACCGAACTTGAGCAGGCCGAGGAGGCCGTGCGCGAGTGCTTTGGCGGCACCTTTGGCGATGCCGGCAACACCGTGGTTATCGAGGAGATGCTGACCGGCCCCGAGTGCTCGCTTTTGGCCTTTACCGACGGCAAGACCGTGCGCCCCATGGCCACCTCGCAGGACCACAAGCGCGCCCTCGAGGGCGACAAGGGCCCCAACACCGGCGGCATGGGCGTCTACAGCCCGGTGCCCATCGTGACCGACGAGGAGCACGCCACCATGGTGAAGGTCATGGAGCAGACCGTTGCCGAGCTCGCTGCCGAGGGCATCGACTACCGCGGCTGCCTGTACGGCGGCTTTATGCTCACGCCCGCCGGCCCCAAGGTGCTGGAGTTCAATGCCCGCTTTGGCGACCCCGAGACGCAGGTCGTGCTGCCGCGCCTTAAGAACGACCTGGTCGAGGTCATGCTCGCCTGCGCCAACTGCGAGCTCGATCAGATTGAGCTTGACTGGCGTGACGAGTGGGCCGTGGCCGTTGTCCTGACGAGCGCGGGCTATCCCGGCAGCTACGAGAAGGGCAAGGTCATCACCGGTATCGCCGATGCCGAGGCCATGGAGAACGTGACCGTGTACCACGCCGGCACTGCCGTGGTGGACGGCCAGCTCGTGACCAATGGTGGCCGCGTGCTTGCCGTGACCGCTCTGGGCGACACGTTCGAGAACGCTCGCAACCTTGCCTACGAGGCCTGCGAGAAGATTGATTTTGAGGGTAAGACTCTGCGTCACGACATCGGCCTGCGCGCGCTGCGCGGCCGTGACGCCTGGGATGCCTAAAGTCCGAGAGGAATGAGACGGATGGACGAGAAGAACGAAGAGCTCGTGGATGCGCAGATCGTCGAGGAGGACAGCCGCGTGTATGGGCACGCCGAGGGTGAGCCTGGCGGCGAGGTCGCTGACGAGCCGGTGCTGGTGCTGGGCGATGACGACCCGCACGATGCCGAGCTGCACGAGAAGATTCTTTCGGAGGAGTGTGCCTGGAAGGGCAAGATCCTCGACGTCCACCGTCTTGAGGTGGAGCTGCCTAACGGTCACCGCAGCGCCCGCGACATCATTCGCCATCCGGGTGCGGCGGCCGTTGTGGCGCTGACCGAGAGCGGCAAGATTGTGCTGGTGCGTCAGTACCGCACCGCCATCGACCGTGTGACGGTCGAGATTCCCGCCGGCAAGCTCGACCCGGGCGAGGATCCGCTCGATTGCGCCAAGCGCGAACTGCATGAGGAGACGGGCTTTAGGGCTGGCCGTATTCGCTTTTTGACGTCGATTGTCACGTCCTGCGGTTTTTGCGATGAGATCATCCACATCTACTTGGCTACCAAGCTCGAGTTTGATGCGCCCAACCCCGATGATGACGAGTTTGTCAACGTGGACCTGGTGCCGCTGCACGAGCTGATCGACGCCGTGCTCGACGGCAAGATCGAGGATGCCAAGACCGTCGTGGGCGCCCTGGCCTGCGATAGCATCGCACACCGACTTGGGGGCGCGGAGCTGTAGCGAGCGGGTTGGCCCTGGGACAAAATAATCAGTAGTACTTGTCCCAGGTGTGAGAGCCGTAACGAGTTTGTTGCCGCAGGCGACCCTGGGACAAGTACTACTGATTATTTTGTCCCAGGGCCTTGCGTTGCTGATGTTTCTTTGAGGATCACATGCTGAAGAGATTCTTGTCTTACTACAAGCCCCAGATGGGGCTTTTTGTTGCCGATACTGTTTGCGCTCTGGTGCTTGCTGCCATCGACCTGGCGTTTCCTATCATTCTGCGCAATTTGACCGGCGGGTTGTTTACCCGGGGTCAGGCTGCCATTATGCAGGCGCTCGGCATGATTGCGGTGGGTCTGGTGCTGATGTATGCCATCCGTTGTGCCTGCCGCTACTTTGTGAGCTATTGGGGCCACGTGATGGGCGCGCGCATGGAGTCTAAGATGCGCGAGGACCTGTTCGACCAGTACGAGCGCTTTAGCTTTGCGTACTTCGATCGCAACAGCTCGGGCGACATGATGAGCCGCGTGGTCAACGACCTGTTCGACATCTGCGAGGCGGCGCATCACGTGCCCGAGTGGATCATCATCTGCGGTATCGAGATCGTCGGGTCGTTTGTGATTCTCTTTACTATTGCTCCAGTGCTGGCACTTGCCATGGCCGTGGTGACGGCGGCATTTGCGGTCATCATGTTTTGGCAGAACATGCGCATGCGCGAGGTCTTTAGCGACAATCGCAAAAAAATCAGCGGCATCAATGCGCAGCTGCAGGATTCGCTGGCGGGCATGCGCGTGGTCAAGAGCTTTGCCAATGAGGAGACCGAGCGCTCTAAGTTCCGCGCCTCCAACAATCGCTACCTTTCGTCCAAGGAAAACATGTATCACGCCATGGGCGTCTATACTGCGACGTATGGCCTGCTCTCGGGCGTGCTGTACGTGATCGTGGTGCTGCTGGGTGGTTGGCTCGTTGCCCAGGGTCAGCTGCAGGCGGTCGATATGGCGACCTTCGCGCTCTACATTTCGCTGTTCTGCACGCCGCTCGAGACACTCGTCAATTCGGCCGAAATGTATCAGAAGGCCATCGCTGGCTTTAAGCGTATGGACGAGGTGCTCTCGACCGCGCCGGATATCCAGGACAAGCCGGGCGCTACGGATCTGCAGGTGACTGCCGGCGCCGTGGATTATCACGACGTGTGCTTTAACTACGAGGACGTTGAGCTGGGCGAGGGTGATGCCGAAGAGCGTCCCGTTATCGACCATATGAATCTGTCCATCAAGCCCGGGCAGACCATCGCTTTGGTTGGCCCTTCGGGCGGTGGCAAGTCCACGACCTGTTCGCTGCTGCCGCGCTTTTATGACGTGGCTGCCGGATCCATTAGCATCGACGGCCAGGACGTGCGCGATGTGACGCAGCAGAGCCTGCGCCGCGCCATCGGCCTGGTGCAGCAGGATGTCTACCTGTTTGACGGAACAATCGGCGAGAACATCGCCTACGGCAAGCCGGCCGCTACGGCAGAAGAGATCGCCGAGGCCGCCCGTCGCGCCAACATCGATGCCTTTATCGAGTCGCTTCCACAGGGCTATGACACGGTCGTGGGCGAGCGCGGCAGCCGTCTTTCGGGCGGACAGAAACAGCGCGTTGCCATCGCGCGCGTGTTTCTCAAGAACCCCAAGATCCTTATTTTGGACGAGGCGACGAGTGCTTTGGATAACGAGAGCGAGGAGGCGGTGCAGGAGTCACTCGAAGAGCTGGCACGCGGCCGTACCACAATCATCATTGCCCATCGTCTTTCGACCATTAAGCATGCCGATGAGATTGCGACCGTTGAGCATGGTCGCGTTGTGGAGCGTGGCACGCACGAGGAGCTTCTCGCCCGTGGCGGCACCTATGCCCGTTACTATCGAATGCAGTTCGAAGGTGCGCGTGCGCACGAGCTCGACTGATTGATTTGACAGGAAGTTTATGGCTGATAAGAACCCTTTGACTCCGGAAGAAGTGACGGAGTTATTCTCCGAAATCGATGCATCCGGCGTCTTGGATCCTACGCTCGCCAAAAAGCGCACCGAGCGCATGCGTGAGAAGGAGGCTGCGGCCAAGCGCGGTGACAAAGCGGCGCTAGCGCAGCTGCGCAGCGAGGACCGCGCGAGCCAGGCAAAACATATCGACCCGCTGTCCGAGGACGATCCTTCGGGTTCGCAGGTGAGTCATACCATTACGAAGACCGCGATGGCCGTGGTCATTGGTATTTTGGTGCTGATCGTGGGCATGCAGATTGGCTACGGCGTGATGCGTCGTCTGAACACCGCCAACCTGTCCGAGAGCGTTTCGGTCGATACCGTTTCGACGGCGCTGAAGGGCGGCCTTGAGTGGGGCAACGGCTTTACGCAGTTCCCACTCGACTTTACCGTCGATGAAGCCGATGAGCGTACGGGCACGGTCGAGGTGACGGTGCTGGACACATCGTCTGCCAACGAGCTCGAGCTGCTGTCCAATGGTCAGATTCAGGCCGCGGCGCTTGCGACCAACGCGCTGCTCAACGATAAGATCGACCGCGTGGTGTATAACGTGCATGCCTATATCGACGAGGATAGCAACATTCAGCACGATTCCTTCTTTGGCATGTTTCCCGCCCAGGGCCACCAGAGCGCCATTTTGACGTTCGTGTGGACCAAGAGCTCATCCAACGCCACGAGTATCGACTGGAAGATGCGCATCGTAAGCATGGACGACACCATCGCCGAGCGCATTCAGAAGCAGGTGAACTCGGTGTCGTCGTTGATTGAGGACCCGGTGGTGAGCCAGACCAAGATTGACGAGGAAAAGGCCGAACGTGACCTGGAGCATCGTCTGCATGGCCGCGAGATTTTCCGCGGCGGCAAGCCCGACCGAACGCCGTCCGATCTGCTGGGACAGGACAAGAAAAAGTAGTCCGCAGCCATATAGAACGATGTCATCCCGCGTGAGTCGCAAGCCCCGCGGGATGATTTTTAATCCCCGTCCCAGAAAAATCATTATGCATAGAAAGTCATAATTATCATTTCGTAAACATTTCGATGAAATTAACGCCATGAGGCATGCTTGCGGTTACAATACCGCGAGGCCTAACTACACACCTTTAAGCCGGTCCTGTGAGACCGGGAAGGAGAATTATGGCGAACAACCATACCGCGGGCGCTGCCGCCCGCACCTTCGCGCCCAGTGAGCTTTGCCAGCGTATGCTGGCCAAAACCAGCAAGGGCACCTGCGGTCCCTGCATCCTGTATCTTGAGGATGGGACCATTTTTTATGGACGTGCATGCGGCGCCGAGGGAACCGCGACCGGTGAAGTCTGCTTCAACACCTCGCTCGAGGGCTACTTTGAGGTCATGACCGACCCGAGTTATGCCGGCCAAATTGTAACCATGACCTATCCGCAGATCGGCAATTACGGTATCGACGAGACCGATGTCCAGTCGGCCTTCCCCGGCGACGCCGTGCGCCCCGCGAGCGCTCCGGCTATGCGCGGCATGATCGTTCGCGACATGTGCGCCACGCCTTCTAACTGGCGCTCGGCCGTCAGCGTGCCGGAGTACCTGCGCACTCACGGCATCGTCGCTATCGAGGGTGTCGACACTCGCGCTCTGGTGCGCCATCTGCGCGACAATGGTTCCAAGATGGGCATTATCTCGACCGAGATCTTCGACGTCGACGAGCTTGCCGAGCGTCTGGCCGCAGCGCCCACGCTGGTAGGTGAGAACCTGGTCAAGACCGTAAGTTGCCCCGCGCCTCACGAGTTTGTGGCTGCCGACCTGCCTGCCACGCATGACTTTGCGCTTTCGGCTGCCGCTCCTGCCCGTGACAAAGTGGTCGCCTACGACTGCGGTGTGAAGCGCGGCATTCTGGAGGGGCTGGTCCGCGCCGGCTGCGACCTTACCGTCGTGCCGTGGGACACGCCTGCCCAGCAGGTGCTCGACATGAATCCCGACGGCGTCTTTTTGTCCAACGGCCCCGGCGACCCCGATGCCGTGGTGGAGACCTACGAGCAGGTGCAGCAGCTGATCGGCAAGGTGCCGGTCTTTGGTATTTGTCTTGGTCACCAGATGATCAGCCTGGCCTGCGGTGCCCAGATGGAAAAGCTTAAGTTCGGTCACCGCGGTGGCAACCAGCCGGTCATGAACCTGGTAAGCCGTCGCGTGGAGATTACCGCACAAAACCATGGCTTTGGCCTGCTGTTCCCCAGCTTGGGCAAGCTTGTCCCCGAGCTTTCCGGCGGCGAGACCGAGCATGCGGCCGATGGAGATCTGCGCGTCTGGGTGCGCCGCGGCATCGCGCCGGTCGTGATGAACGAGCGCTTTGGCCGCATTCGCCTGACACATGTGAACCTCAACGACGGCACCGCCGAGGGCATCCAGCTGCTCGACGCCCCGTGCTTCTCGGTCCAGTACCACCCCGAGGCCTCGCCTGGCCCCACCGATGCCCACTATCTCTTTACCGCCTTTACGCGACTCATGGACGGCGAGGAGAACTACCTGGACATCGACACCGCGAAGGACCGCCTGGCTGGCTGGAATTTCGCCGAGTCCGAGAACGCTGCGACCGAGGAGAACTAACATGCCTAAACGTACTGACATCAAGCGCATCCTCGTTATTGGTTCGGGCCCCATCGTTATTGGCCAGGCATGTGAGTTCGACTACTCCGGCGCACAGGCCTGCAAGGTGCTCAAGGAGGATGGCTTTGAGGTCATCCTGGTCAACTCCAATCCGGCGACCATCATGACCGACCCGGGCTTGGCCGACCGCACCTATGTTGAGCCCATCACCGCCGAGTTTATCGAGCGCGTGATCAAAAAGGAGCGCCCGGACGCGCTGCTGCCCACGCTGGGCGGCCAGACCGGTCTGAACGCCGCCGTCGAGCTGGCAAAGGACGGCACGCTCGACAAGTACGGCGTCGAGATGATCGGCTGCGACCTGGCCGCTATCGAGCGCGGCGAGGACCGCAAACTCTTTAACGAGGCCATGGCCGAGATCGGCCTGGAGGTCGCGCGCTCGGGCTATGCCTACAGCGTGGCCGACGCCGAGGCTATCGCCGAGCGCGTGGGATATCCCTGCGTACTGCGCCCGAGCTTTACCCTCGGTGGCGCCGGCGGCGGCATCGCGCATACCCACGAGGAGCTCGTCTCCATCGTGAGCCAGGGCCTTGAGCTCTCGCCTGCCCATGAGGTGCTGGTCGAGGAGTCCATCGAGGGTTGGAAAGAGTATGAGATGGAGGTCATGCGCGACCACGCCGGCAACGGCATCATCGTGTGCTCCATCGAGAACCTCGACCCCATGGGCGTGCACACCGGCGACTCCATCACCGTGGCGCCAGCGCAGACCCTCTCCGACCTTGAGTACCAGCGCATGCGTGTCGCGTCGCTCGCCATTCTGGAGAAGATTGGCGTCGAGACCGGCGGCTCCAACGTGCAGTTTGCCGTGAACCCCCAGGCCGGCCGCCTGATCGTCATCGAGATGAACCCGCGCGTGAGCCGCTCGTCCGCACTGGCCTCCAAGGCCACGGGCTTCCCCATCGCCAAGGCCGCCGCTCGCCTGGCCGTGGGCTACACGCTCGACGAGATCGTCAACGACATCACCAAGGCAACGCCCGCCTGCTTTGAGCCCACAATCGACTACTGCGTCGTCAAGGTGCCGCGCTTTGCCTTCGAGAAGTTTAAGGGCACTGATCCTACGCTCACCACGCGTATGAAGGCCGTGGGCGAGATTATGGCGATCGGCCGCACCTTTGAGGAGGCCTTCGGCAAGGCCATGCGCTCACTGGAGGACGGGCATCAGGGCATTTGTGCCGGTGGCAAGGAGGGTGCCGACAAGCTGAGCGACGATGAGCTCGCTCAGGCCGTGGCAACCCCGACCGAGCACCGCATCTTCTTTGTGGTCGAGGCCCTGCGCCGTGGCTGGGACATCGCCCGCATCCACGCCATCTGCGGTATCGATCCGTGGTACCTCAACCGCATCAACGACATGGTGCAGGTCCAGGAGAGCATCCGCGGCCTGCGTGTGGAGGATATCGACGCCGACGCGATGCGCCTGCTCAAGCAGTATGGTACGAGCGACGCCGAGATCGCCGCGCTGACCGGCTCGGACGAGCGCTTTGTGCGCGCCTATCGCAAGGGTCTGGGCGTGGTTCCCAGCATGAAGACGGTCGATACCTGCGCTGCGGAGTTCTCGAGCGCCACGGAGTACCACTACAAGACGTACGAGAACATCTACCGCACGAGCCCGGATGCCAAGAAGTGCGTGGCTTCCGACGAGACCACGCCGGCGGACAAGCCCAAGGCGATGATCCTGGGCGCCGGCCCCAACCGCATTGGCCAGGGTATCGAGTTCGATTACTGCTGCGTGCACGCGAGCTACGCGCTGGCGGCCCGCGGCTTCGAGACCATCATGGTCAACTGCAATCCCGAGACCGTCTCGACCGACTATGACACGTCCGACCGTCTGTACTTTGAGCCGCTCACCTACGAGGACGTCATGGACGTTATCGACGTTGAGCGCCCCGATGGCGTCGTGGTGACGCTCGGCGGCCAGACCCCGCTTAAGCTGGCGCGCATGCTCGAGGAGAGCGGCGTGAACATCATGGGCACCAAGCCCGATGCCATCGACTTTGCCGAGGACCGCGAGCGCTTTGCCGCCCTGCTCGACAAGCTGGGCATTATGTATCCGCCGGCGGGCCAGGCCACCTCGTTTGAGGAGGCCGAGGCCGTAGCCGCGCACATCGGCTACCCGCTGCTGGTGCGTCCGAGCTACGTGCTGGGCGGCCGCGGCATGATGATCGCCTACGATGCCGAGCATCTGCGCGATTACATGGCCGAGGCTGCGCGCATTAGCCCCGACTACCCGGTGTATCTGGACCGCTTCTTGGAGGGTGCGATCGAGTCCGATGTCGACGCCCTGTGCGATGGCGAAGAGGTCTACATTGGCGGCATTCTGGAGCATATCGAGGAGGCCGGTATTCACTCCGGCGACTCTGCGACCTGCATCCCGCCGTTCAGCTTTAGCGAGAGCCTGCAGGCAAAGCTTCGCGAGACCACGCGCCGCATCGCGATGGCGCTGGGCGTACGCGGCCTGGTCAATGTGCAGTATGCCATCAAGGGCGAGACCGTCTACGTGATCGAGGCAAACCCGCGCGCGAGTCGCACCGTGCCGTTTATCTCCAAGGCCACCGGCGTGCCGCTGGCCAAGTGCGCGGCGCGTATCATGGCAGGCGATTCCATCGCGAGCCTGGGCCTGCCGAGCGACGAGCGTCAGCTGGACTGGTTCTGCATGAAGGAAGCCGTTATGCCCTGGGGCCGTTTCCCGGGCGCCGACGTTATCCTGGGGCCCGAGATGAAGTCGACGGGCGAGGTCATGGG
>CABTZM010000010.1 GCA_902489295.1 uncultured Collinsella sp. | reverse complement strand
TTTTTCCCCCGCAACTCAGGTGGGGATGGGGTTAGTGGCGACCGTGGTGGCGGAGCTTGTCGATGGTGGAGTCGGTGCTTCGGCTGCGGGCTTCGGCGGCGCGGTCGCGGGCGTCGGCGGCGGTTTGGCGCTGGCGGCGGTAGTCGATCATGCCTTGGATGATGGGCTTGCCAAAGCTCACGACATCATCGTTGTAGATGGCGGTTCGGGCTGCGAGGAGGCAGTCGGTAAAGTCCATATGGGTCTTGCCAAAGAGTTTGACGGCAAGGGCGACAACGGTGGGCTCGTCGACCATGACGTCATCGAGCAACCTCTTCATGGCCGCAGTAATCTCAACGCGGGGAACCTTATAGACGTCGCGCAGTGTGACCACGACGCGCGTGATGATTTCGGGGTAGACGCGAGCGGTGCGCGTGGCGATGACCTTGGCGGCGCGCGGTGACAGAACCTCGTCGTCGTCAAGCAGGTAGCGCAGGATGACGGTCTCGTCGATGATGGTGCTACTCATGGATATCTACTTCCTCGGGACCCAAAATCGAATCGTCGCTTTCTGTGGCAAGGTACTCAATCCAGGCATTGCGCTCTTCGGAGCGGCGATTGGGGTCACCATATGCTTTGGGCGATCCATAGGCGGCGGTGCCGTTCTTTGAGCGCACGGCGACCGGCTGAAAGGGGAGCTTGCGCATCAAAATGCTTTGCGCGACAAATAAGCGGACAGCCTCGGCGAGCGATGTGCCCATGGCATCGTAGAGATGCTCGGCATGCTGCTTGTCTTCCTCGCGAATGCGCACCTGCAGGATGGCTCTTTTTTGAGTCGATGACATCACTGGCCCCCTTAATGAGCGTGCAATATAGTCGGTCAAATGCGGCATGTGCCGATACTTGAGCATCTTATAACGATTACTTTATTTCACTCAAGTTGATAACCATAAACACGAATACAGGCGTAGTACATCCAAAACGAGAGCGCGTAAAAATCTCTGAGGCGTACGCATGTAATACACTCACCTTTATAGCTATCCGAGAATAGTTCCAACCTGCTAAAACCCCTGCAATACACCCGTATTGCAGGGCGTATGCTCAAGTTTGCCACCTGCAACTGCGTATATTTAACCTGTATATCGTTGGAGGAATTCTATCGAAGTGCCTGTTTCGCCGCATGCACTCGATACGCCGATGCCGGACCACGGGCGGTCCGGGGCAACGTCGACAGGGTCTCTCCGGCATGGGATTCAGGAGGGAGTGAACAACATGGGCAATAAACGAGTCGTAGCCGATTCCTCACGCTGCATTGGGTGCCAAACCTGTATGGCGGCGTGCATCGAGGCACACGATATTCCCGGCAACATCGCCGCGCCGCGCCTGCGCGTGACGCGTACGTACGAGATCTCCGCACCGGTGGCTTGCCATCATTGCGAGGATGCCCCGTGCGCGAAGGCCTGTCCTACGGGCGCCTTGTTCTTTGATCCAAAGAACCATCGTATCGGCGTCAACGAGGACAACTGCATCGGCTGCAAGAGCTGCGTCATGGCATGCCCCTTTGGCGCCGTGAGCGTGGCGACCACGCAGGTCCCCGTCTTGATGGGTGACGTTCGCGTGGGTTCGCAGACTAAGAGCTTCGTGCTCAAGTGCGACCTGTGCGTGGACCGTCCCGGCGGTCCGGCGTGTGCCGAGGCGTGCCCGACCAAGGGCCTCACCCTGGTAGACGAGGAGCGTCTGGCAGAACTGACTGCCGAGCGTGCCCGCGCCACCATCGAAAACGAGGCGTAAGCGTCGGGCGACAGGCCCAATGATTGTCAAATAAGTACCGAGTATTCGGTAGCAGAGAAAGGAAGGAGGGTGTCATGGAGAAGCATAAAGTGATCTGCCCGTATTGCGGCGCCGGTTGCCAGTTTAACCTCTTGGTCCAAAACGGCCAGGTCGTGGGTACCGAACCGCTCAACGGCATCACCAACCAGAGCGAGCTGTGCCTTAAGGGCATGAGCGGCTACGACTTCATCAACGACACCAAGATCTTGACTCCTCGCGTACTGCACCCGATGATCCGCCGCACCAAGGGCGCGGATCTTGAGCGCGTAAGCTGGGACGAGGCACTGGATTTCACCGCATCTAAGATGCAGGCCATAATTGACGAATATGGTCCTAACGCTGTCATGACCACCGGCTCTTCGCGAGGCGGCGGCAATGAGGCGAACTACGTCATGCAGAAGTTCACGCGTGCGTGCATCGGCACCCACAGCGTGGACAACTGCGCCCGTACTTGACACGGCCCTACTGTCCTCGGTCTGATGGACACGGTTGGTTCAGGTTGCATGTCATGCTCCATCCCCGGTATGGAGGATGCGGGCTGCATTTTCCTCTTCGGCTATAACCCTGCCGATTCGCACCCCATCGTCGCAAGGCGTATCGTGCGAGCCAAAGAAAAGGGTTGCAAGATCATCGTCGCCGACCCGCGCCATATCGAAACCGCGCGTATCGCCGATCTCTACCTTCCGATCAAGAACGGTTGCAACGTTGCGTTCCTCAACGCCTTTGCCAACTGCTTGGTCAACGATGGCCTCTACGACAAGGAATTCGTCGCCGAGCATACGAACGGCTTTGACGAGTGGTGGGAGACCATCAAGAACTACACTCCCGAATCCGTACAGGACATCACGGGTGTTGAGCCCGCGTTGATCCACCATGCTGCCGAGATGTACGCCACGGCGAAGCCCTCTGCCATCATTGGCTGGGGCATGGGCGTATGCCAGCAGAAGCAGAACCTGAAGACGGTGCACACCATCGCCTCCATCGCCTGCGTTGCCGGCCAGATCGGCAAACCCAATTCCGGCCTCGCGCCCGTGCGTGGCCAGAACAACGTCCAGGGCTCCTGCGATATGGGCATGCTGCCCAACCTGTACCCTGGCTACCAGAAGGTCACCGACCCGGCTGTGCGTGCCAAGTTTGCCAAGGCTTGGGGCGTGCCCGAGGAAAAGCTCCCGCTCGAGGAGGGCTACAAGCTCACCGACCTGGGCCACCTGGTCGACGAGGGCAAGGTGCACTGCTTCTACAACTACGGCGAGGACCCGGTGCAGACCGAGCCCGATTCGGCCGGAATGCGCAAGACGCTCTCCGAGCTGGATCTGTTCATTTGCCAGGACATCTTTATGACGCAGACGACCATGCTCGCCGACGTCATCCTGCCCGCTACCTCTTGGGGCGAGCACGAGGGTGTCTTTACTGCATCCGACCGTAGCTTCCAGCACTTTGACGCGGCCGTTCCGCCCAAGGGCGAGTGCCGTCACGACTGGGAGATCTTCGCGGACCTGTCCACGCGTATGGGCTATCCCATGCACTACGACAACACCGAGCAGATCTGGAACGAGTGCATTAGCCTGTGCCCCAACTTTGTGGGCGCGACCTACGAGAAGATGGCTCCCGAGGGCGGCTACGCCCAGTGGCCCGTCAAGAGCACCGATGTCAACGACCACGGTACGCCCGACATGTTCGCTGGTGGCAAGTTCACCACCAAGGACGGCCGCGCCAACCTGATGGCGCACGACTGGGAGGCGCCCTCCGAGCTTCCCGACGATGAGTACCCGCTCATCCTGTGCACCGTCCGCGAGGTCGGCCACTACAGCTGCCGCTCGATGACCGGCAACTGCAAGACGCTGGCGCTGCTTGCCGACGAGCCCGGCTTTGTCCGCATGAATCCCGCGGACGCCCAGGCGCGCGGCATCAAGAACGGCGACATCGTCTCGATTCACAGCCGCCGCGGCCAGGTATACAGCCGCGCCGACGTGAGCGACCGTATCAACAAGGGCACGGTCTATATGACCTACCAGTGGTGGATCGGCAAGTGCAACGAGCTGACCATGCACAAGGTCGACCCGGTCTCGCACACGCCCGAGGACAAGTTCTCCGCCTGCCAGGTCGACGCCATTGCCGACCAGGTTTGGGCCGAGGGCGAAGTCGAGCGCCAGTACACCGAGCTCAAGCAGGCTCTGGTCGACGCCGCCGCTCCCCAGGACGTTGAGCCTGGCGCCGCCAAGTTCGACGACGAGACGCACGTGAACCAAATCGTGTAGTCCCGTTCTCGTTGGCTTTTTGGGCCGGGCGTCCCGTACGTTCGGGAGCCCGGCCCGTTATTTTGAAAGGAAGTGGGGATGAACCGCTTCATCGACATCAACCCGGAGAGGTGCATCGGCTGCGGAACATGCCAGTCCGCCTGTGCCGACGCCCACCGGATGCAGGGTCTTCAGGATACGCCGCGCCTGGCGCTCGTGAAGACCGGCGGTATTTCGGCCGCCCTTGCCTGCCACCATTGCGAGGGTGCCCCCTGCGCCGAGGTTTGCCCGGTGAATGCCATCGAGCACGATGGCGACCGCATCCACGTCAAGGAGCAGGAGTGCATCGGGTGCAGGCTGTGCGCCATCGCGTGCCCCTTCGGAGCCATCCATCCCGATGGCACGTCTATCGCCGGTGTCGCAGGCATGTGCGACCCGACGCCTTCGTATCCTAAGTCCCTGAGCAGCCTGCTTACGTGGGCTCCCGGCCAGTACACCTGCGCTGTTAAGTGCGACCTGTGCGCCTTCGATCCGGACGGTCCGCATTGTGTGGCGGCGTGCCCCACCAAGGCGCTGACCGTCATGGGCGGCGCGGCCGATCGCGAGCTCGACGAGGCCAAGCGCCTGCGCTCGATCGAAAACGGTCCGGTCGTCGACGTTACCGCTGTGGCCCAGGGCCTGTCCGAGAAAGCAGAAGGGAGCGTAAACAATGGATAGCATGACGCTGTTTATCGCATCGCTTGCCGTCTCGTGCATCGGTGCGCTCGCCTCGGTTCTGCTGATCAAGGCCGATAACGCCGCCAAGACCGCCGGCTGCCTTATCGGCGCCGTCGCCGCGGTGCTTTCGTTTGTGGCCGGTATCCAGGCCGTGCTGGGCGATGTCACGTCGGTCGACGCCATCGTATTCTTCCCGTTTGCCCATTTCCAGCTGCTGCTCAATCAGCTGTCCGGCCTGTTCGTGGCGCTCATCTCGGTGCTCGCGTTTGCCGGTTCGATCTACGGTCTCAACTACTTTGATGAGTACCCGGGCAAAAAGGGCCGTGCCGGCTTCTTCTTTAACACCTTCGTGGCGTCCATGATGCTCGTCATCACCGCCGACAACGTGTTTTGGTTCCTGGTTGCCTTTGAGCTCATGTCGCTTACCTCGTACTTCCTGGTCGTGATCGAGGAGAACGAGAACTCCATCCATGGCGGTTGGCTCTACTTTGTGATCGCGCACGTGGGCTTTGTGCTCATCATGGCGAGCTTCCTCACCATGACCAACTTCGCCGGCGGCTCGTTTGCCTTTGCGGATTTCCGCGCCACGCAGTTTAGCCCCGCGGTCGCATCCGTGTGCTTCGTGCTCGCCTTCTTTGGCTTTGGCGCCAAGGCCGGTATCATCCCGCTGCACGGCTGGCTGCCCAAGGCACATCCCGAGGCGCCGTCCAACGTTTCGGCCCTCATGTCCGGCGGCATGATCAAGATCGGTATCTTCGGTATCCTCAAGGTTGGTCTCGACCTGCTCTCCGCCTCGGGCGTTCAGGTCTGGTGGGGCCTTATGGTCATGGTCTTCGGTGCGATCTCGTCGGTCCTCGGCGTGGCCTTCGCCCTGCAGGAGCATGACATCAAGCGCCTGCTGGCCTATCACTCCGTCGAGAACATCGGCATCATTCTGCTCGGCGTCGGCGCCTCCATGGCCGCCATGGCGCTCGACTCGGTCGGCATCGCCGTCCTGGCTCTGATGGCCGCCCTCTACCACACGTTTAACCATGCGATGTTTAAGGGCGAGCTGTTCTTGGGCGCCGGTGCGCTGCTGTACTCCACGGGTACGCGCAATATGGAGAAGATGGGCGGCCTGTTCCGTCGTATGCCGGCAACGGCCATCTGCTTCCTCGTTGGCGCACTTGCCATCTCGGCCATCCCGCCCTTCAACGGCTTTGTGTCTGAGTGGTTTACCTACCAGTCGCTGTTTAACGCCGCCATGCAGGGCGACAAGGCCGTCATGATCGTGGCCGTGTTCGCTGCCGTCGCGCTTGCCATTACCGGCGCTCTGGCTGTCACGTGCTTCGTCAAGGCCTATGGCGTCTCCTTTGCCTCCGCGCCCCGCTCCGAGGCCGCTGCCGATGCCAAGGAGGTTCCCGCCCCCATGGTGTTTGCGCAGGGCCTGCTCGCGGCCATCTGCGTCGTGCTGGGCATTGGCGCTCCCGTGATCGCGCCCGTGCTGGTCGATGTCGCCGCGTCCGTGCTGCATCCGTACGGTGGCGTGTTTGCCGCCGAGGGCATGGAGCTCATGAACCAGTACTCCGGCGCTGCCACCTCCACGCCCGCGATCGCCATTGCGCTCGTGGTGCTTGTCGGCCTTGCCTGCGGTTATCGCAAGCTCAAGACCGTCGGCAAGGTGCAGAAGTCCCAGCCGTGGGCATGCGGCTATGCTCCCAACGAGCATATGCCCGTCGTGGCCACGACCTTTGCCTCCGAGGTGTCCTGGTTTATGCAGCCGCTCTACACGCTGCGCGACCGCTGCACGGCCGTCTGCTGGTCCATCGCGCACTTCTTCCAGAAGCTCACCGGTGTGGCCGAGGCTGTGGAGCCCGTACCCGACAAGGTTCTCGTCGATGCCCCGCATAAGGGTGTCGAGAAGCTCGCCGACCTCGCGACTAAGCTCGAGGGCGGCAACTACAGCATCTATATCTGCTACATCGTTGCGGCACTCGTGGTGTTCCTCGTGCTCGCCGTGCAAATGGGTTAAGGAGGGGAGAGCATGAACAACATCGTACTTGCCGTTCTGCAGGGCGTGGTCGTCATGGCCGTCGCACCGTTCTTCTCCGGTCTCGGCCGCGTGATCCGCGCCAAGATGCACAACCGTCGCGGCCCCAGCATCATGCAGGACTACCGCGATCTGGCCAAGCTCTTTGCGCGCCCCGAGTCCCAGTGCGAGGACGCGAGCTTTGCGCTGCGCATTATGCCGCCGCTGTTCTTTGCCGTCGCCTTTATGCTCGCGATGGGCCTGCCGCTCTTTACGGCACAAAGCCCCATCCCGGTCTTTGGTGACGCCATCACCATCATGTACAGCCTGGCGCTCGCCCGCTTCTTCTTCGCCCTCTGCGGTGTGGATTCGTCCAACGCCTACGCCGGTATCGGCGGCGTTCGCGAGCTGCTCATGAGCGTGCTCATCGAGCCGTCCATGCTGCTGGCGCTGTTTGCCGCCGCCCTGGTGTGCGGTTCCACCGACATCGCCACCATGGGTCAGCACATCATGACGGGCGCGATCGACGCGCCGGTCGCCGTGATCCTCGCCGGCATCGCCTTTGCGATTGCCTGCTACATGGAACTCGGCAAGCTGCCCTTTGATCAGGCCGAGGCTGAGCAGGAGCTCCAGGAAGGTCCGCTCGCCGAGCTTTCCGGCCCGTCGCTCGCCATGGCCAAACTTGCCATGTCCATGAAGCAGGTCCTGGTCGTCGCTTGGTTCTGCGCGATCTTCATCCCTTGGGGCGAGCCCACGACCGTGGGCGCCGCCGCCGTTCTGGGTGCAGTCATCTTCCTGGTGAAGTGCCTGATCGACTTTGTCGTATGCGGCGTGATCGAGAACTCTTGCTCGCGTTCGCGCTTTAAGGTGCTCGGTAATCAGACCTGGGCCGTCGTGGGCATCGCCGTGCTGGCGTTTGTCTTCGTGGTCGTCGGCGTGTAGGAGAAGGGAGAAACAATGTCATTTGCAGTCAGTCTGGCCCTTCTCGGCTTGGTCGCTATCGCGGCCCCGATGGCGGCCTCGGTGCTCGTCGCCCTGTTCCCCCGTCCGTACGCCAAGTGGTTCAGCGTTTTGGGTGCCGCCGTCTCGACGGTCTGCACCATCGCCCTCGCCGCGAATTTCGCCGGCGCCGGCATGCCCGACACGCAGGTCCCCCTGATCTCGTTTGGGCAGACCCTCGTCATGGGATTCACCTTCGATCGCATGAGCACGCTGCTCGCGCCCGCCTTTGTGGGTATCGGCCTGCTTGTCGTGATCTATTCGATTCCCTATATGAGCGAGAATAACCGTGAGCATCCCGACGCGCCGCGCCGTCGCTTCTACGCGTACCTCGCGACCTTCATCGGCGCCATGGCCGGCCTCGTGTACAGCTCGACCCTTTTGGGCCAGCTCGTGTTCTTTGAGATCACGGGTGCGTGCTCTTGGGGCCTCATTAGCTACTACATGTCGCCTACGGCCAAGAAGGCCGGCATGAAGGCCCTGATCATCACGCATATCGGTGCGCTCGGCCTGTATCTGGGCGCCGCCATCGTGTTTGCCCACACCGGTACCTTCGCCATCACCGCGATTGCCGGCCTCGACGCCAAGCTCAAGGCTATCGTCCTTTTGCTCGTGCTGTTTGCGGCCTGGGCCAAGTCCGCACAGGTCCCCATGTACATGTGGCTGCCTTCGGCCATGGAGGCGCCGACGCCTGTTTCGGCCTACCTGCATGGTGCCTCGATGGTTAAGGTCGGCGTGTGCGTGTTCGCGCGTGCACTCGTCTCTGCCGGCGAGGTTCCCGAGATCGTGGGCTGGGTCGCCATTATCGACGCCATGGTTACCATGCTCTTTGGTTTCCTTATGTACCTGCCGCAAAAGGATATGAAGCGCCTGCTGGCCTTCTCCACGATTGCCCAGCTCTCCTATGTGTTCTTTGGTCTGGGCCTTTCGGTCTTTGGCAGCCAGCTGGCTTTTGACGGTGCCGTGTGCCACATCTTTAACCATGCTTTCGCCAAGACCCTGTTCTTCCTGATCGCCGGTTCGTTCTCCTTTACGCTCGGCACGCGTATGCTGCCCAAGCTTCGCGGCATCGTAAAGAAGTACCCGATCTCGGGCGTGGGCTTTGGAGTCGCGGCGCTCGCCATTGCCGGCGTGCCGCCCATGAACACGTTCTTCTCGAAGTTCCAGATCATCGCCGGCGGCTTCTCTGTGGGTGCCGGCAATGTCGCGATCCTGGTGCTCGTGTGCATCATGGTTGCCGAGACCGTCGCCACCTTCGCCTGGTTCCTCAAGTGGATGGGCTATTGCCTGCCCGGCGAGCCGAGCGAAGAGGTCGCTGCGGGAGCCCCGCTTCCCCGCGCGATGGCGTTCGTGTTCATCGTGCTCATCATCATGGTTATCGTCAGCGGCCCGCTTTCGGCCAGCTGGATCGGTTAGGAGGTAGAACGACATGGGTTATTCGATCGTCAACATCCTTGGCGGCCTTCTGATCGTCACGTCCACCATGGTGGTCGTCTCCAAGAACATCAAGCACGCCATCAGCTGGTATGCGGTGCAGTCGCTGGTGCTCGTGGGACTGCTCGCTACGCTCGGTGCCACTACCGGCGCGCAGGAGCTGCTTATGTGGGCCGGATCCGCCTTTATCACCAAGGTCGTCCTGGTTCCCTATATCCTCAACCGTGCGTACAAGAAGATGGGCGAGCCGAGCGACGCATCGCTCAAGGCCGGCCTTAAGCCCGCGTGGGCCATCTGCATCATCGCCGTCGAGGTTGCGATCTGCTTTGCCGTCGTGACGCAGATCAGCCTGCCCACGGCCGAGGTCGCAACGCCTGCGCTCGCTATTAGCTTCGCTCACTTCTTTGTGGGCCTCACCTGCATCATCTCGCAGCGCAACATCATGAAGCAGATCTTTGGATACTGCCTTATGGAAAACGGCAGCCATGTGACGCTCGCGCTTTTGGCCCCCACCGCTCCCGAGATCATCGAGATCGGTATCGCCACCGACGCCATCTTTGCCGTCATCATCATGTCCATCGTCGTGCGTCGCATTTGGGACGACTCCCACTCGCTCGATGCGCGCGACCTGTCCGAGCTGAGGGGGTAGTCCATGGAAACGTTGATTCTCGCCCTGCTCGCGACTCCTTTGGTGTTCTCGCTGGTCATGGCGTTTTTGCCCAAGAATACGTCCTATAACGTATTTGCCGGTCTCAACCTGGTCTCCGTCGCAGCCGTCCTGGTGCTGTCGATTATGACGGCCGGTGACGTCCTTATGAGCGGCGAAACCGCGAGCGCTCTTGGCCTGTGGTTCCACCTCGATTCGCTGGGTGCCATCTTTGTGCTGCTCATCGGCTTTATCGGTTTTCTTACGGGGCTGTTCTCGCTGCCCTATGTAAAGGCCGATATCGAGGAGGGCTCCATGCCCGCCGAACGCGCCAAGCAGTATTTTGCGCTGTTTAGCCTGTTTGTGTTCACCATGCTGCTCGCGTGCCTGTCCAACAACATGATCCTCACGTGGGCCGCCGTGGAGGCAACCACGCTTTCCACTGTGTTCCTGGTGGGTATCTACAAGAACAAGACGGCCCTCGAGGCTTCTTGGAAGTATGCGATGGTCTGCACCGCCGGCGTGGCCTTTGGCCTGTTCGGTACGCTGCTGATCTACGCCAACGCCGCCGACGTGATTCCCAACGCCCACGAGGCCGCATTCCTGTCGTGCGTGCTGCCGTATGCCAACCAGTTCGACCCGACGCTCATGCGCCTCGCCTTTGCGTTTGTCGTGATCGGCTTTGGCACCAAGGCCGGCCTGTTCCCCATGCATACTTGGCTGCCCGATGCCCACTCCCAGGCTCCGAGCCCTGTCTCGGCCCTGCTCTCGGGCGTGCTGCTTAAGTGCGCCATGCTCGTGATCATGCGCTTCTACGGCTTTACTATCCAGGCCGTGGGCGCCGAGTATCCGCAACTTTTGCTGCTGATCGTCGGCACGCTGTCCATTTTGGTGGCGGCGCTTTCGATGTTTCGCCAGGACGACCTCAAGCGCCGCTTTGCGTACTCGTCTGTGGAGAACGTGGGCGTTATCGCCCTGTGCCTGGGTATCGGTGGTCCGCTGGGTATCGCCGCGGCCCTGCTGCACTGCGTGTTCCACGGCTTTACCAAGACGCTTGCCTTCTGCGTGTCCGGCAACATCCAGCACGCCTTTGGCACGCGTAGCCTGGCCAAGATCCAGGGCGTCGTCGAGGTTGCCCCCGCAACCGCCGCGCTCGCCGTCCTGGCGCTGCTCGGCCTTGGTGCCTTCCCGCCCTTTGGCATGTTTATCTCCGAGTTCCTGACTTTTGTCGCCGGTGTTACCGCCGGTCCCATGTGGCTGGTCGTCGTGGTCGCCCTCGGTCTTACCGTGGCCATCTCCGCGCTCACCCGTATCGCACTCAAGTCGGTATTCGGCCATGCGCCCCAGGGCATGGGCAAGCATGAGGCCCCGGCGCTCATGCTTATCCCCGAAATCATCCTGGCTGTCATGATCCTGTGGTTTGGCATCGCCACCCCGCTGCCTCTCGTGCACGGTGTGGAGACCGCGACTGGCATCGTGCTCGAGCAGAGCACCGAGGAACTTCACGCGACGCCGATGTACCGCGCTGTGTTCGGTACCGAGACCGCTCAGAGCGAGGTGGAGTAACGAATGATTGAAACTGAGAACAAGGTGTATGCCCGTCGCTGCGAGAGCCATGTCGAGGCCCTGCGCCGCGCCGTTCCGGGCTGCATCGAGAAGGTCGAGTGGCAGTGCGAGGACCAGCTGACGATCACCGTCAAGCAGGACAAGCTGCCTGAGGCCGTCCACTACCTGTATTACGAGCGCTACGGCTGGATTCCCGTGATCATCGGCAACGACGAGCGCAGTCTGTGCGGCCGTTACGCCGTGTATTACGTCATCTCCATGGAGGGGGAGGACCCCGGCTGGGTGACCGTGCGCACCGAGGTCGATCCCGCCAAGATGACGTTCCCGTCCGTGACGCCGTTCGTCCCCGCCTGCGTGTGGGGCGAGCGCGAGCTGCGCGACATGTTCGGCCTGATCCCCGAGGGTCTGCCCGACCGTCGTCGCCTGGTGCTGCCCGACGATTGGCCCAGCGGTCTGTACCCGCTGCGCAAGGACTCCATGGACTACCGTTTCCGTCCCGCTCCCGCGAGCGACATGGAAAACTACGAGTTCTTGGCCGATACCAAGGGCAAGGAGACCACACTCGTCCCCATGGGCCCGCTGCACATCACCTCCGACGAGCCCGGCCACTTCCGCCTGTTCGTCGAGGGCGAGACCATCGTCGATGCCGACTACCGTCTGTTCTACGTGCACCGCGGCATGGAGAAGGTCGCCGAGACGCGCCTGAACTATGACGCCGTGACGTTCCTCGCCGACCGTATCTGCGGCATCTGCGGCTGCGCTCACTCGGTAGCCTATGCCGAGGCCGTCGAGCGCGCCCAGGGCATTCATGTCCCGCCGCGAGCCCAGTACATCCGCGCCATCATGCTCGAGGTCGAGCGCCTGCACTCGCATCTGCTCAACATTGGCCTGGCGTCGCACTACACGGGCTTCGACTCCGGCTTCCAGCAGTTCTTCCGCGTCCGCGAGAAGTCCATGGACCTGGCCGAGAAGCTCTCCGGTCACCGCAAGACCTACGGCCTCAACGTGATCGGCGGCGTGCGTCGCGATATTTTGGCCGAGCAGAAGCTCTCCACGCTCACGACCATCCACCAGCTGCGCTCCGAGGTTCAGGAGCTCGTCGACGTCTTGCTCTCCACGCCCAACTTTATTGAGCGTACGAGCGGCATCGGCATCTTGGACCGCAAGATCGCACGTGACTTCTCGCCGGTCGGCCCGCTCATGCGTGGCTCGGGCTATGCCCGCGACGTGCGCTTTGACCATCCCTTCGACGGCTACGCCGATCCGGACGTCCAAAAGATGCACGCCGCCACGGCCGACACCTGCGATGCCTTCGGCCGTACCGCCGTCCGCATCCAGGAGGTCTACGATTCGATCGACATGATCGAGACCATGCTCGAGAACTGCCCGTCGGGCCCCATCCTCACCACGGATTGGGAATACACCCCGCACAAGTACGCTATCGGCGCCACCGAGGCGCCGCGCGGCGAGGACGTGCACTGGGCCATGCTCGGCAACAACCAGAAGTGCTACCGCTGGCGCGCCAAGGCCGCCACGTACAGCAACTGGCCGGTCCTGCGCTACATGTTCCGCGGCAACACCGTGGGCGATGCGGCGCTGATCGTCGGCTCGCTCGACCCGTGCTACTCCTGCACCGACCGCGTGACGGTGACCGATGTCGCCGCCAAGCGCGACCACGTGCTCGACAAGGAGCAGTTCGAGAACGTCTGGCGCGACAAGTCGCCGCTTGCGGGCGAGGGCACCATGGCTGCTCCGCTCGATGAGGAGGCGCTCTAATATGCTGAAGCTTTGGAAGGTTAACGCCAAGGCCGGCGACGCGACGGTCAAGTACCCGTTTGCGCCGTTCCCCACCAACAAGGACATGCGCGGCAAGCCCGAGCACAATGCCGAGCTCTGCATCGCCTGCGGTGCCTGCGGCGTGGCGTGCCCGGCCGATGCCATTCGCATGGACACCGACCTTGCGGCCGATACCATTACCTGGTCGATCGACTACGGCCGCTGCATCTTCTGCGGCCGCTGCGAGGAAGCCTGCCCCATGGAGGCCATCAAGCTCACCGAGGAGTTTGAGCTGGCCGTCATGAGCAAGGACGACCTCACCAGCAAGAGCGTCTATACGCTCGAGCACTGCTCGCGTTGCGGCAAGCCGTTTGCCCCGCACAAGGAGATCGACTACGCCAAGCGCCTGCTGCAAAAGGCCGGCGGCATGGAGGCCGAGCAGGCCGCCCGTACCGTCGGTATGTGCCAGGAGTGCAAGCGCGAGCTCGACGCCCTGCGCGCCGCCTCGGCCGTAAAGACCGGCAACGCGCACGGCATGGCTGCCAACGAGACGCTTGCGTCCGGTGAGCCCCAGGGCCCCGGCATGGAGTATCTGGGCGGCCACGGCGTGAACCCGGAGTATATCGACCGCGAGCTCAACCCCGATGCGCCCGAGATTCCCGCCGGTCCGGCGCCGGTCGAGGGCATCATCATGGATTTTGAAACGAAGGAGGAGTAACCATGGCCGAACCCACGCTTTTGCCCGAGCGGCTCCAGTACCGCCCGACCAAGATCGAGCTCGACGAGAGCATCGAGAAGGCCAAGGCGACCCTTCTTAAGAAGATCAAGCGCTCGGTGTACGTCTACCGTGTTGACTGCGGCGGCTGCAACGGCTGCGAGATCGAGATCTTCGGTTCCATCACGCCCGTCTTCGACGTCGAGCGCTTTGGCATCAAGGTCGTGCCCTCGCCCCGTCACGCCGATGTGCTGCTGTACACCGGTGCCGTGACGCGTGCCATGCGCATGCCGGCCCTGCGCGCCTTTGAGGCCGCACCCGATCCCAAGATCGTGGTGTCCTATGGCGCGTGCGGCTGCACCGGCGGCATCTTCTACGACAACTACTGCGTCTGGGGCGGCACGGACAAGATTCTGCCGGTCGATGTCTACATCCCCGGCTGCCCGCCCAGCCCCGCGCAGACCATCTACGGCTTTGCCATGGCGCTCGGTCTGCTGGACCAAAAGCTCCATGCCGAGACCACGGTGGAGGCCGCCGGCGAGCAGGCCGATATCCTGCACCCCGGCGTGCCGTACAAGCTGCGCGTTGCCATCGAGCGCGAGGCTCGCGCCATGAGCGGCTACCGTTACGGCCGCGACCTGGCCAACGAGTTTATGGATACGCTCGAGGGCGCGCCCAAGGGCGATATCCGCGGTGCCATGGCGCTGCTCATCGACAAGCAGGACGATCCGCGCCGCGTTGAGGTGTACTCGGCGCTGCAGGATCTGGTACTGGCCGGAGGTCGCTAGATGGAGCTCACGGACCGCTCTGGTTACTTTGCGGGCCCCGGCATGCTCGGCGGCTCTTTTGGCGATGCCTCGCGCGCAAGCGACGAGGCTGCCGAGGGCGTCGCCGACCCCTGCCTGGGCCATACGCCCGACCAGGTGGTCTTCTACGAGCTCACGCGTAAGTTTGTGGAGACCGAGGAAGACGTTCCTCAGGAGGCCTGCGACGTGCTGTACTACACGCTCGCCGTGGGCCACCACACCGGCGTGCTCGACTGCTTTGAGCCGCGCCTGTCGGTGCCGGTGAACGTGTTCTATTCGCTCGTCGACGCGCTGCCGGAGGGGGAGGCCAAGACCAAGTTTGAGGCCATCCACTCCTTTGGTGAGTGCCAGCTCGACAAGGCGGCGGTGCCGTCGCTGCTCGAGGCCTGCGATGCGCTGCTCGACGAGCGCGGTTTTCGCGGTTCTGCCAAGGCCGGCATCTCGGTGTTCGATGACGACTTTGGCCTGCATGCCCAGCAGGTCGCGTTTCTGATGAAGTTCCGCGATCTGGTGGAGCGCGTGCGCGATGTGTCGGGCGTGTATCTGACGGGAAGGTTGCAGTAATGGGTCGCGTTGTGGATGGATGTGTGAACGGCGCCCCGTTTGCGGGCATCGTGCTCACGGCGGGAAGCGTGCTGCGTGCCGACGATGCCGCCGGCCCCGTGCTCTCCAAAAAGATGGAAGACGCACCCATCGCCGGTTGGTACACCATCGACGGAGGCCAAACGCCCGAGGACGACATTATCGAGGTCAAGCGCGAGCGTCCGCCGCGTCTGGTCTTGGTCGATGCCGCCGACATGGCGCTGCCCGTCGGCGCCATCCGCCTGCTCGATAAGCGCGATGTGGCCCGCAAGTCGATGTTCACCACGCATTCGCTCCCTTTGTCGATTCTGATCGAGGAAATCGAGCAATCGTGCGAAGATATCGTCTTCATAGGGATTCAGCCGGGCGATACGGAGTTCTACAACCCTATGTCCCCGGAGGTCTTTGACGCCGTCGACGCCGTGTACGACGCCGTGGTCGCCAACGACTTTTCCCACTTTGTCCGCTTGGGACAAGAGCAGTAGGAGCGCTTGTCCCTGCTGATTAGGAAAGAAGTGATTGACATGGCAGATTCCAAGGCGGAGTACCCCGCTCCCGATTGCCTGGCGCCCGCCGCGATCGAGGCCAAGACCGAGGCCGCCGGCGTGTCCAAGGCCAACCTGCCGGTCGCAAAGGCCTTTGTTTTGGCGATGTTCGCTGGTGCGTTCATTGCCTTCGGCGGCCTGTTCTTTACAGTGTTCTTGAGCGATAGCACGCTGGGCTGGGGCGCCCAGCGCGTCGTGGGCGGCCTGTGCTTTTGCCTGGGCCTGGTGCTCGTGCTGGTGTGCGGCGCCGAGCTGTTTACCGGTAATTCACTTATGGTCTGCGCGCTCAAGAGTAAAAAGATCACCCTGGTCCAGATGCTCAAGGCTTGGGTCGTCGTATGGGTCGGTAACTTTGTCGGTGCCCTGTTCATCGTCTTTTTGGTGTACATGGCCGGCATTTACAAGCTCAACGGCGAGGCGGTCGCCAACTCCATGGTGAGCGTCGCCGCCGGCAAGGTGACGATCGACTGGGTGACGATCTTCTTCCGCGGCATCCTGTGCAACATCTTTGTGTGCCTGGCCGTTTGGATCGGTACCGCCGGCAAGACCGTGGTCGATAAGGTTGTGGGCATTCTGCTGCCCATCGCCGCCTTTGTGGCCTGCGGTTTTGAGCACTGCGTCGCCAACATGTACTTTTTGCCCATGGGCGCCGTGATGCATGCATGCGGCTACGGTGCCGACGTCGCCGGCGCCGATGCGCTCAACGCTGCGGGCATTGCGTTTAACCTGTCCGCCGCCACGCTGGGCAACATCGTGGGCGGCGCGGTTCTGGTCGCGCTCGGCTACTGGTTTATCTACGCCAAGAAGTCCGAGGCGTAAGGTACCGTCTGTTTGACGTTGGGCCTCCCGCGGGGCGTTGCCGTGCGGGAGGCTTTTTGGGTCTGGGGCTCGTTGCCGGGCTGTTGGCCTGTTGTGTTTGGCTGGTGAAAGGGGTAATCGAGATGGCATCTGCTGCGAAGCGTGACGGTCGCGCCGTGGTGACGACATGCGGGGGATGCTATGCCGATTGCGCCTTTGCAGCCCATGTTGAGGATGGGCGTGTGATGGCTGAGTTGCCGGTTGTGGGGCATCCGTGCGCGGCGCGTGCCCTATGCGCCCGCGGACGGCATCGTCTGGCAATGCCGTTTGACGAGCGCGACCGGATTTTGCACCCCATGCGACGCCGCCGGGATGGCTCGGGGTTTGATGCGATTACCTGGGACGAGGCGTTTGCTCAGATTGCCGAGCGTCTTTTGGGAATTGTTGACGAGCGCGGGCCCCGTGCGCTGGGCATGACACTTGGTGTGCCCTCGTTCGACCGCTACTGGGCCTATCGCTTTATGCATGCGCTGGGCTCGCCCAACGTGTACGGTGCCGATGGCGCCTGCGAGGTAAGCAGACTTACCGGTTGGGAGCACAGCCTGGGCTATAGCCCCGCCTCCGACCTTGCGCATACCGACTGCATCATGTACCTGGGGCGTTCCATTGTCGATTCGTCGACGATGGGGGCCGTTGACGCGCTCAACGATGCGCGCCGGCGCGGGGCGAAGATCATCGTGGTTGACCCCCGGCGCAGCGGCTCGGCCGCGCTTGCCGACCGCTGGCTGCGCGTACGTCCTGGATGCGATCTGGCGTTGCTGCTGGGTATCGCACATGTGCTGGTATCCGAGGACCTGTACGATCACGAGTTCGTTGCCCGCTATACCACGGGTTTTGACGAGCTGGCGCAGGCGGCCAGTGCTTGGACGCCCGAGTGGGCCGAGTCGATGTGCGACGTGCCGGCCGCAGAGATTGTCGCCACGGCGCGCGATCTCGCTGCCGCCGCGCCTGCCGCTGTGGTGGATGCGGGTTTTCATGGTGGCATCGGTATCGCGTATGCCAATAGCACCCAGACCGCGCGCGCTATCTGCTTGGTCGATGCGCTGCTGGGCTGCATCGGGCATGCGGGCGGCGCCCTCAATCCGCCCACGCCGCTTGTGTTGGGCGACCTCGATCCCGCACGCTTTGCGACGCCGCCGGTGCCGCGTGGGCCCAAACTGGGGTCCGAGCGCTATCCGCTGGTTGATCCGGTGCGCGGCCTGTGCACGACCATCGGTCAGTCGATTCTTGCCGGCGATTTGCGTGGGCTCATTGTCTATGCCAGTAACCCCGGTGCGGGCTATGGCAATGCACAGGCTTGGTTGAGTATTTTGCAGCGGCTCGACTTGCTTGTGACGATTGATATTCGTTGGTCCGAGACGGCGCGTGCTTCTGACTTCGTGCTGCCCGACGTGACGTATCTGGAGGCTGACCGCGGCGTGGGAACGGTGACGGGCGCCAACGATGCGCGCGTGTTCTACCGCAACGCCGTGCTGCCCGTGCAGCATGACGACACACGTCCCGGTCGGGAGATCTTTGCCGGGTTGGCTGCGGCCTGCGGCGCAGGCGAGTACTTCGACTTTACGCCGGACGACCTTGCGGCTGCCCAGGTGGCGCCTTTTGGGATCGATCTGGACGAGCTCATGGAGCGCGGCTGGGCCGATACGGGCATGGCGCTGCCGACGCGCACGGGTGAGCCGGTGATTCCGCTTGCCGGCGGCAAGATTGCGCTGGCAAGCGACATATGGGAGCGAGCCGGCATGGGTCGTGTGCCCGACTGGATCGCGCCCATGGTGGAGCCCAGCCCGGGGATGTTTCGCCTCATTAGCGGCAATCGACCCTTTGAGTCGCATACCTCGCGCAGGCTCGCGGCAGCAGGTGCCGCTGAGGCGGGTTCCGACTTGGACGCCGTGCAGATGAATGCCGGTGTTGCCACATGCATGGGTATCGCCAATGGCGAGGTCGTCGAGCTGGTGAGCGATATGGGCCGCGACCGCGTGCGCGTGGAGACGACGCCGTATCTGCATCCGGCGTGCATCTTCACCTCGGCCGCTCCCGGCGGGCGTTCGTTTGGTGCCGATGCCGGCGGCGCTCAAGCCTTGGGCGTGGGCCCGCTCGACCATACACCGTTGCGTTGGGACCCGTTGACGGGCGCCGCGCTCACCCAGGAAAACGCCGTTCGCGTGGAAAAGATCGCGGCACGCGAGGATAATAGCGATTGATTGACTCAGCCGATCGAATTGGCTGATAGTTTGACGTTCGAACGATTGATTCACCTTTGGTTTTGAAAGGTCGCACATGAGCGATAGCCAGAACATGTCCGATGAGGTGCGCGCCCGCCTGCGCGCCATTCCTTCCGTCAACGAGCTGCTTGCCGAGTGGCCGGTGGTGAAGGCGGCGGGGGAGACCTGCGACGCGGTGGTGCATGCCGCCGTCACGGCCGAGCTCGACGAGGAGCGCGCCGCCATTCGCGCCGGCGCCGCCCCGCGTTCCAAGCGCGAGCTGGCCTCGGCCATCGAGTGGCGTGCGCACCGCTCCGCGCTGCCGAGCCTGCGCCCTGCCGTCAACGCTACGGGCGTGGTCATCCATACCAACTTGGGCCGCGCCCCGCTCGCGGAGTCGGCGGCAAAGGCCGTGGCCGAGGTCGCGCGCGGGTATAGCACGCTCGAGTACAGTGTGGACACCTGTTCGCGCGGGTCGCGCAAGGAGCACGCCGCGCAGCTGATCCGCTCACTCACCGGTGCCGAGGACGCGCTCGTGGTCAACAACAATGCCGCCGCGGTGCTGCTGGTGCTGGCGACTCACGCTGCGGGTAAAGAGGTTATCGTCAGCCGCGGTGAGCTTGTCGAGATTGGCGGCAGCTTCCGCATCCCCGATGTCATGGCGGCTTCGGGCGCCAAACTCGTCGAGGTCGGCGCCACCAACCGCACGCATTTGGGCGACTACGAGCGCGCCATCACGCCCGATACGGCGATGATCCTCAAGGTCCATCCTTCCAACTATCGCATCGAGGGCTTTCACGAGGAGGTGGGCTCTCGGGAGCTTGCTGCTCTGGCCCACAAACACGGCCTGCTGTTCTACGAGGACCAGGGGTCGGGTGCGCTGTTGCCCGACGACATCTTGGTGCGCGGCGGCGAAGAAACCACGCCGGCTTCGGTTTCGGCAGGGCTCGATATCGTGTCGTGCTCGGGTGATAAGCTGCTGGGTGCCGCGCAGGCGGGCATTATCATGGGCCGTCGCGACCTGGTCCAGGCCTGCGGGTCGCATCCGCTTATGCGTGCCCTGCGCCCGGGCAAGCTCGCACTGGCGGCGCTCGAGGCTACACTGCGCATCTACATGGACGGTGCCGACGTGGCTCATCGTGATATTCCGGTGCTCAGCATGCTTACGATGCCACAGGCCCATTTGGAACGACGTGCCCGCAAGCTGCGCGATCGTATGGTCGCCGGCCTCGATAAGGTTGGTTGCCCGTGCGCTGTTCAGGTGGAGATCGTCGAGGAATCGTCGACCCCCGGTGGCGGCTCGCTGCCTACCGTGGAGCTGCCCACGATGTGCGTTGTCGTGCGTCTTGTTGACGAGCGCCTGTCCGTCGACGCGCTCAAGCGCTCGCTCGTCCAAGATTTCGACACGCCGGTCGTCACGCGCACCTCGCACGACCGCTTTCTGTTTGATGTGCGCACGCTCGTGGGCGACCGCGATATCGAGACGGCGGCATCGACGCTCGTCGCGTGCGTTGAGAAGGCGATTGCTCGATGAGTGAGGTTCAGGCGCTGGTGGAGTGTCCCGTTATCGTTGGCACGGCGGGTCACGTTGACCATGGTAAGTCGGCATTGATCGAGGCACTGACCGGCAAGAATCCCGATCGTCTGGAGGTTGAGCGCCGTCGCGGTATGACCGTGGAGCTGGGCTTTGGCGAGTTGGCGCTGCCGAGTGGCAAGATCGTCGGCCTGGTCGACGTGCCGGGCCACGCGCATTACCTGCGCGCCATGGTGCAGGGCGCCACGGGTATCGACGTTGCCGTGCTGGTGGTTTCTGCCGTCGAGGGCGTGATGCCGCAGACGCGCGAGCACGTGCACGTGCTGGAGCTGCTGGGCGTTACGCATATGGTGGTCGCGCTGACGATGTGCGACCTTGCCGATGCCGAGATGACCGAGCTTGCCGAGCTCGATGTCGATGACTTTTTGTCGGGTACCGTGTTTGCGGACGCGCCGATCGTGCCTGTGTCGTCCAAGACAGGCGAGGGGATCGAAAGGCTGCTCGCCGTGCTCGACGAGCAGGTTGCCGCTTGCTGGGATGCCTGCCGTGCCCGTGCCGAGCTCACTGATGCCGCGCCGCGTCTGCCGATTGACCGCTGCTTTACGATCAAGGGCGTCGGCACTGTCGTGACGGGAACGTTGCACGATGCGCCGGTTGCGGTGGGCGACGAGTTGATGGCTTTGCCGTCGCGTACGGTCTGTCGCGTGCGCGGGATTCAGGTGCACGGCGATACGCCGCGAGCACTGCCCGGTCAGCGTGTGGCGCTCAACTTGGTGGGCGATGGTGTCGCCGCGCTCGATCGCGGTGAGATGCTCGGCGTGACGGGCCGCTTTGGCCAGACGATGCGCTTTATGATGGCGTTTACGTATTTGGGTCGCGAGGGAGCCAAGCCGCGTGTGCTCGAGTCGGGTGCGCGTGTGCACGTGATGGCGGGGACGGCCGGGGGTGTCGGGCGCATCATGTTCATGGGGGGGGGGGCCCCCCTGGCGGGGGGGGGGGGG
>CABTZM010000009.1 GCA_902489295.1 uncultured Collinsella sp. | reverse complement strand
GTCCCCTTTGTGGTGGTTTTCGCTCTGTCTCGATCTGTAACATTTGGGCCGCTAAAAGTGGGCTTTGTGTTACAGATTTAGATTATCGGTTCAGGCATCTTCCGTTTGTCTCGTTCTGTAACAGGTAGACCTCTATTAGCCGAGTAGTTGTTACAGATTTAGATAAACGGGAGCGGCTGAACATTTCATCTCGATCTGTAACATCTGGACCCAAAAACGGCCGCCAGATGTTACAGATCGAGACGGTTGGCCGTTGGGGATGCAGTGGGTCGAAGTCTCAGTACCCTATCCTTCAATCACTCAGAAAATCTTATATATAGAGACTTAGATTTGTGTATAAGATCGTACAAAGCTGGCAACAATACTTCTCGAACAACGTGAAGCCGCCCCGTAGGGCGGCCACCCCAAGAGAGGTGATTCCATGAGAATCGATAAGCTAGCAATGACGTCGCGCGAGGCGTTGCAGACCGCCATGAGCACGGCTGCCGACGCGCAGGCCGGCGCGGTGGAGCCGATCCACCTGCTGTCTGCCCTGCTCGGTGCCGGCGAGCGCAATATCTCCGTGATCATCGAGCGCATTGGCGCCGATCCCGCCCAGCTCGCGCGTTCCACGCAGGATGCCATCGACCATGCGCCCAAGGTTTCGGGCGAGGGCCAGCAGATGGGCCTGTCCAACGAGCTCGTTCGCGTCATCGAGAAGGCCGAGAAGAAGGCCACCAAGATGGGCGACAGCTTTGTGGTGACTGAGCATCTGCTCATGGCGCTTGCCGAGGACAAGGGCGAGGCGGGCCGCGTGCTGCGCGGCGCCGGCGTTACCAAGGAGCGCATCGAGCAGGTCTACGAGGAGCTGCGCGGCGATGACCGCGTGACGTCTGCCGAGGACAAGACCCAGTTTGAGGCGCTGGAGCAGTACGGCCGCAATATCTGCGACCTTGCCCGCGCCGGCAAACTCGACCCGGTCATCGGACGTACCGACGAGATCCGCCGCACCATCCAGGTCCTGTCCCGCCGCACCAAGAACAACCCCGTGCTTATCGGCGAGCCGGGCGTCGGCAAGACGGCCATCGTCGAGGGCATCGCCCAGCGTATCGTGGCCGGCGACGTGCCGAGCACCCTGCGCGACCGCGACCTCATCGAGCTCGACATGAGCGCGCTGGTTGCCGGCGCCAAGTACCGCGGCGAGTTCGAGGACCGCCTAAAGGCCGTGCTCAAGGAAGTGCAAAAGTCCGAGGGTAAGGTCATCCTGTTCATCGATGAGCTCCACACCATCGTGGGCGCGGGTGCCACCGAGGGCTCCATGGACGCCGGTAACATTCTTAAGCCTGCGCTCGCCCGTGGCGACCTGCACGCGATCGGCGCGACCACGCTCGACGAGTACCGCAAGTACATCGAGAAGGACGCGGCGCTCGCCCGTCGTTTCCAGACTGTTATGGTCTCCGAGCCTACCGTCGAGGACACCATCTCGATCCTGCGTGGCCTCAAGGAGAAGTACGAGATCTTCCACGGCGTGCACATCACCGATGGCGCGCTCGTGGCGGCCGCCGACCTCTCCGATCGCTACATCGCCGACCGCTTCCTGCCCGACAAGGCCATCGACCTGGTCGATGAGGCCGCGAGCCGTCTGCGCATGGAGCTCGACAGCATGCCGGTCGAGATCGACGCCACCACGCGTCAGCTCACCCAACTGCAGATTGAGGAACAGGCGCTCATGAAGGAGACCGACGACGCCTCCAAGGAGCGTCTTGAGGCCCTGCGCCAGGAGATTGCCGAGGTCCAGGAAAAGCTCAACGTGCAAAAGGCCGGCTGGCTCAACCAAAAGAACGCCATCGACCACGTGCAGGAGCTCAAGGGCCAGCTCGACGAGGCCAAGAGCGAGGAGGAGCGCGCGACGCGCAACGGCGATCTGGGCCGTGCGTCCGAGTTGCGCTACGCTGTGATCCCGGGTCTGCAGCAGCAGATTCAGGAGTCCGAGGCCGCGCTCGAGGCGCAGAAGGAGCAGGACGGCGAGGGCCTCAACGAGCAGGTGACCTCCGATGAGATCGCCGAGGTCGTGAGTGCCTGGACCGGCGTACCCGTGTCCAAGATGATGCAGGGCGAGCTCGACAAGCTCAAGGGCCTGGAAGGCGAGCTGCACAAGCGCGTCATCGGTCAGGACGAGGCCGTCTCCGCTGTCGCCGCGGCCGTGCGTCGCAGCCGTGCGGGTCTCTCCGATCCGGACAAGCCCATCGGCAGCTTCTTCTTCCTGGGTCCCACCGGCGTGGGCAAGACCGAGCTCGCCAAGGCGCTGGCCGAGTGCCTGTTCGATGACGAGCGCGCACTCGTGCGTATCGACATGTCCGAGTACATGGAGAAGTTCAGCGTCCAGCGTCTGATTGGTGCGCCCCCGGGATACGTGGGTTACGACGAGGGCGGCCAACTCACCGAGGCCGTGCGCCGTCGTCCGTACTCCGTGATCTTGCTCGACGAGATGGAGAAGGCTCATCCGGACGTCTTCAATGTGCTGCTGCAGGTGCTTGACGACGGCCGTCTGACCGATGGCCAGGGTCGTCAGGTGTCCTTCAAGAACACGATCGTCATCATGACGTCCAACGTGGGCTCCAAGGCCATCGCCGACCTGTCCGGTAAGGACGAGGAGGAGATGCGCCATCAGGTCGACGCTGCCATGGCTCAGACCTTCCGCCCCGAGTTCCTCAACCGTATCGATGACATCGTGGTGTTCCATCCGCTCGGCATGGCGCAGATCGAGAAGATCGTCGACATCCAGCTTGCCGACGTCCGCGCGCGTTTGGCCAAGGAACGCATGACGCTTGCCATCACCCCGGCGGCCAAGCAGATGCTCGCCGTGGGCGGTCTGGACCCCGTGTTTGGTGCCCGTCCGCTCAAGCGCCTGGTCCAGCGCGAGGTCGTGGATGCCATCGCGGCCGCCATTATCGACGGCACGGTGCGCGAGGGCGATCAGGTGACGGTCGATGTCGACAAGGACGGCGGCTTTACCGTCGTGTGCGACAACACGCCGGCGGCCACCTACGAGGTCCCCGACGCCGAGTAGATTTTGGGCCGGCTTTAAAACCGCCTCTCATCGCAAAACGCCAAGGACGGCGGATCCAATCGGGTCCGCCGCCCTTTTTCGTGCGACAATCGATGGTGTTGAACGTGAGTACATGGCAAGGAGATATGCAGATGACAGACAAGAACAAGACGAACACGCCGGCGACCGATGCCGCACCCAAGCCTGCGCCCAAGCCGGCGCCCAAGCCGCGCGACCCCTATATCCGCGCCGAGAACGAGGACGACGACGGCTACGATCCTTATAGCGATCGTCGCCCCGAGCGCGAGCCCCTCTTCGAAGCCGACCCCTGGCGTTAAGTAGCTCATTTGGGACGGGGCTTTTTTAGCTACTTTGTTTTCGGCTAGAAGCGTTCATGCCTGCCCCCCTCGGCCGCTCGATATCCTCCGGGAGGGGCCACTAATAGAAAACTTGCTTATCCATTAATCAAGATACGCATAATCTTGCTCTCCTGCTAATCAAGAATCGTTATAATCTTGATTAGCAGGAGAGCAAGATTGGAGAATTATGGCATTCAACGACTTGGTGGCTCAAAAAATAAAGGACTTTGAGCAACAGGGGATTCCGCAGGTCTTTGAGCGCGACCTTGATCTGGGCAACCCGCAGGAGCCAAAGCGCGACAACATCGTATATGTGATTGTGGGCGCCCGTCGTTGTGGAAAGACGTATCGCCTGTATCAGGAGATACGGCGGCTTCAGGGCCAAGGCGTCGAGCTTGACCGGATGCTATATTTCAATTTTGAGGATGAGCGCTTGCGTCCGTATGAGCCATCGCTACTAGCGGACGTGCTCGATACATTCTATGCACTATATCCTGCTGCTCGAGGCGAGGGCGCCTACCTTTTCTTTGACGAGATCCAGGAAATACCCGAATGGGGTGCGTTTCTGCGACGCGTGGTCGATACGGAGAAGGCGACCGTTTACGTGACGGGATCTTCTTCTAAGATGCTGTCCTCAGAACTTAAGAGCGAGTTCAGGGGCCGTTCTCTTGTGCGAGAGCTTTTTCCGTTGAGTTTTTCGGAATACGTCCGATATAAGACGGGGAGCGTTCCTGAGTCGAACGCACCCTTCTCCTCGAGCGATGCAGCGTTGCTCCGACACCATCTGGTCGGATATCTCGAGCGAGGGGGATTCATCGCGACACTTGAGCAGACGCCCGCAGACGCGATTCAGCTGCTACAGGAATATGCGTCGCGAACGGTCGCCATGGACGTCGTTGAACGTTACGACGTCAAGAACCCCCGTTTGGCCTCGCTGTTTCTGGCGCGGTGCATGGCATCTTCGGGACGAGAGCTGTCAGTGAACAAAGTGTACAACGAGTTCAAGAGCAGACAGATATCCGTCAGTCGAAATACGCTCAGCGACTTACTTGAGTATTACGAGGACGCCTACCTGCTGTTTTCGGTGCCGGAGTTCACGCGTTCGCTTGCAAATAATACGCGGTCTGCGTCTAAGGTCTACGCCGTCGATCCTGCGATGTTCGGAGCGTTCTCCCCCGCATCGGCATTGGATCATGGTCAGAGGCTCGAGACCGCGGTGTTCAATGCGCTCAGAAGAAGGACCCCCGCCGTGCGGCCCGGTTCGGTTTGCCGCCTGCTGATTAAAGATAAGAATAAAAGCCATGAGGTGGACTTTGTGGCTGGGGATGCACTGCTCATGCAGGCTTACGGCCTGATTCAGGTAAGTGTGGATATGACAAGCGAGAAAACGCGCGAGCGCGAAATTGCCGCGCTCGATGCCGCGATGGCCCAGTTTGATCTTGGCGAGTCGGTAATCGTTACCATGGATGAGCAGGCCGATATTCCATGCAAACACGGCGTGGTACATGCTGTGCCCGCATGGAAGTGGCTCCTTTCCTAATCGTCTATGGATTTGCGAGGCCAGGACTCAGGTGTCATGGTCCGCTAGTCCTGGGCCTTGATGCTCGGCAGGAGAATCTGGGCGAGGTAGTCGGTCTCGAGTTTGGTCGCGGCGTCTGCCTTGCCGTCTTTGCCGACCAGTACGTTCTTGATCTGGCTATAGGTGTAGCGGTTACCGGTCGTGAGCTCGACAAGCTCAATGGCCGTGTCCATGGGGTAGGTTGACACGGGATTCTGCGTCCGTCCGTTGATGGTCTGGGGCACCACGTACGGATAGACGGGACCGCTGGCGTAGACGGTATAACCGTTGCCTAGGTTGGCCGCACCCAAAACCGTATCGCCCTCATCGGGCGTAAAGCTCTCGCCCTCGCGCACCGCGACGAGCGTCACAATCGGCGTATCGCTGTCGCCGGCAAGATAGATGCATAGCGTGCTGCCATTTTGCCAAGTCTCGACCTTGCCGTACCACTCGACGGGGATATCGAGCTGGTAGAGGTCGGTTGCCTTGTGACGGGCGTCGGCATCACGGGCCGCCTGTGCCTTTTGCGCGCTCACGGCATTGACGGCGGCGTCGCGTCGCGCGGTTGCCGCCTGCTGGAGCACCTTGGCGGTGGCGGCGGAGCTCGCGCCTCCCTCCTCGGCATATTTGGCGGCGGCATCGATCTGGTCGTCAGTCACCGTGTCGGCCGAAGGCACCTTGAGCTTAAAGGCGGCCTGGCTGCTTAGGTCCTGTCCGTCGCTCTTGATCGTGACCTGCGCCTTGGTGGTCGGGACGGTATAGATGGTGCCGTCGGCCGCGATGGGAGAGGCAGCGATGGAGAGCGTGTAATCGCCGGGCAGCAGTTTGATGCCGCGGCCGTGCTCGTCAACATAGAGCGTTTCGCTCACGGATGAGCCATCAGCGTCCTGACCGCTCACCTGTACGGGAATCTTAGAGCTGGTGGAACAGTCGAGCCCCGCGGCATGCACGCCAATCTGCACCGACATCATCGTGTGGGCATTGGCGGCGACAGCGGCAGCCTGCTCTTGCTGATATCCGTTCCAGGCAGCATAGCCTGCACCGCCGGCGACGAGCGCGGCGGCCACGATACCGGCGAACATCAGATTGCGGCGCTTGGGCGACATCTTGCGATGACGAACCTCGGCCTCGCGTGCCGAGGGAACGGACGGTAGGGGAATATCGCCCATGGCGATGGTCTCGTCCACGGCTGGTGCGGAACCCAGGCCAGGAAGCTCGCGGGTCAGCGAATCCTCGGCCGGCAAGCTGTCGAGCAAGACGGTTTCCTCGCCCGTGTCGGATTCGGGCTGATTGCCGGCCTCGCTTTCGGTGTCTTCGTGACCTGCCTCGTCTTCGGTGGGCGCGGCGCCATCGTCTTTTGCATCCTGATCATCGAGCTGCGCCTCGATTTCCGGCTCATCCTGCACATCAACGCTCGAATCGTCAAACGTAATCTCGGCCAGCGCGATCTGGTCTAGACTCTCCAGGGCCTCGGCACACGCTTCTGCATCTTGGACCGCATCCTCTTGGCCCATCGTCTCATCTTTCATATATCCCCCAAGCTCAATATCGGGACAACAATGTACCCAAAAACGGGGCTCCATAGAGCCGCCGCATGATTTGAAATCCGATTTTATATATGCGCGTGTTTTTGAATAGATGAATAGAGGCGCAACGACAAAAAGCCCCCGGAAAGCGAGCGAAACGCTTTTCGGGGGCTCTGCGAGACATTGGATTGAAAGGCCTGGTGAGCGGGCCTATGCCCAAGTGCCAACAGCGGCCAACATGTTACTCGGCGTGCGCGTAATCAACCTTGGCGCGGCGAGCGGTGGCCTTCTCCCAATCACTGGTGCCCTCAAAGACATCCTGCTTGTAGGGATTGCGGCCGAGCTTCTTGGCACGGTAGGCGACGTAGATGATCGCGGCGATGTTGGCGACCAGCGCGGCGATGGAGACCGCGGTGGCGGCGGCGTGGTCGAGCGTGGAGTGGGTCACAAAGATAGACTCCTCCTGGAAGTACGGGAACACCTGGGCAAACATGCACCAAATGGCCAGCGTAAAGGCGCGGTTCTGGATCCAGCCGCCCTTGTTCCAGATAAAGGCGGCGACGGTGGGCGCCAGCAACAGCGCAAAGCCGCAGAACCAGGAGTGGGTGGGCAGGCAGTTGTAGGTGTAGCAGAAGTTCCAGATGTCGTAGGCGATGATGTAGACCCATGTCATGTCGGGCCACAGCATGTCGGTCTTGTCCTCGGAGGCGTAGACGCTCCACCAACCGGTCATGCAGAAGATGTTGATGATTCCGGCGATGCCGTTGAACACGTTATTCCAACCGGCGAGCTGCGTGGCGCCCTCGGAGGTGACCCAAGTGGACTGGCCCAGGACAAAGAAGTGATAGGCGCTCTCGAAGTCGGACACGACGGCGATCATGATGTTGATGGCGACGATCACAAACGGCCACGCGCGGAACCAATGCGCCTTGCCGATCTTGCCCCACTGATACTTAATGGCGATGAAGCCCCAGCAACCGGCCAACGCCGCGTAGACCTTGGCGTAGTGGAACCAGCTGTTCTGGTACACATGGGTGGGGTTGGTGAGCGCCCACTCGGCACCCTGCGAAACGCCGACGGCGATGGCGACGCAGTAGATGGTCATGGCCAGCGGAGCCACGCCAAAGATGATGGCCGCGCCCAGCTTGGTGCGGCGGCCGACCTCGTTGAGCACGATCAGGCCAATAAAGACCATGGCCCAGCCGGCCCAGTGGATAAGGGTATCGCTACCCCAAACATCGAACAGCATGCTGCTCTCCTTTCACACGCCCGCGGCCCCTCTTCTGATCGCGGGCAGTTTGGCCAAATGTCGTCAGTCCTGGGGCTTGCGCTCCGGATACTTGGCGGTATAGCCCTCGATGTGGAGTGTCGAGGCGATGATTTCCTTGACCGTCTCGTCGGGCACATCGGGGTGCGTGCGGATATACATCAACAACCCCATGATGAGGGTGTAGAACGTCTCGTAGACATGGTCGATGCGTAGCTCATGATGGGCGACAAAATCCACCACGGTGGTGTCGCAGATATACTGCGCCACACGCTGGACCACGTTGTGTAAAAAGCCGCCGTAGAGCGCGCCACTGCTTGAGGTGAGCGTACTCGGCAGCTCGTGGCCGCTGGCGACCAGGCGCTTAAAGAGCGGGGCGACGGTGTCGAGTGCGCCTTCGATGTCGCCAACCGTGCGGCCGGCGTTCCACTGCTCGAGTTCGGAGATAAAACCGTCGATTGCCTCGTCCATGACGGCGGTGACAGCGGCGTCCATATCGGCGAAGTAGTGGTAGAACAGCGAGCGCGTGCAGCCGGCTCGCTTGGTCACGGCCGAGACGGATAGATGCGACACGCCCAGCTCGGAGCTTACGGTGCGCACGGCATCGAGAATCTCGCGACGGCGTTCGTCGCCCGTCAGGCGCTTTGCCGCGCTATCGGACGCAAGAGTGGCGTCGGCCACAGGGATATCTGCGTACGTGTTGCCCATGTTCTGCCGCCTTTCATCCTCTTTTGCCTGACCGTTCGCCTAACAGTCTTGAATATTGTTGACGGTTCGTCAATACTATTTTTGACACAATGTCAACAATGGCGGGTGAACGGCATGGGGCATGCCCGGCCTGCAAAAAAAGAGGGGTGCCGCGGCCTCGTCGGGCTGCGGCAAGAGAAGGGACAACCATGATTCTCAACGGACCGGGGATTAGCTACACCGAGCCCGACATCGGTTCGGAGTTCGTGCCGCCGCTGCCGGAGCATCCGCGCGAGGCCATCGTCAAGCTGTGCGAGCATTGCACCAACCGTCTTCTGCATCGCGACGAGCTGCTGGGCTACGAGTACTGGTCGTTTGCCGAGGCCGCAACCGACGAGCAGGCCGAGGTACTCTGCAAGATGAAGATGCGCCGTCCCTACACGTTGCCCGAGATGGTCAAGCTCACCGGCATGCCCGAGGCCGATATCGAGAAGATGCTCGACGACATGAGCTACACGGGTCTGCTCGAGTACAACTGGGAAAATCCCGAGCGCGCCAAGCAGTGGGTGCTGCCCATGCTGGTGCCGGGTTCCGCCGAGTTCCTCAACATGCGCGTGAGTCAGCTCGAGGAGCACCCGGTCTATGCCAAGTTCTTTGAGCAGGCATCCAAAGGCCCGCTGTCCAAGGCTACGCCGATGGTGCCGCCCGGGGGCGCCGGTATCGGCATGCACGTCATTCCGGTCGAGAAGGCCATTGACGCCGCGAGCACGTCGGTGCCGATCGAGCATATCGAGCATTGGCTCGACAAATACGAGGGTAAGTATGCCGCCAGCACCTGCAGCTGCCGCGCGAGCCGTCGTGTGATGGGCGAGGGCTGCGCCGACGACCCCGCTGACTGGTGCATTGCCGTGGGCGATATGGCCGACTATGTGGTCGAGACCGACCGCGGCCACTATGTGACGCGCGAGGAGGTCTACGACATCTTGCGCCAGGCCGAGGACAACGGCTTTGTGCACCAGATCACCAACATCGACGGCGAGAACAAGATCTTCGCCATCTGTAACTGCAACGTCAACGTGTGCTACGCCCTGCGCACCTCGCAGCTGTTCAACACGCCCAACCTGTCGCGCTCGGCCTATGTCGCCAAGGTCGAGAAGGACAAGTGCGTGGCCTGCGGCCGCTGCGTTGAGGTGTGTCCGGCCGGCGCCGCCAAGCTGGGCCAGAAGCTCTGCAGCAAAAAGGCGGGCGGACAGGTGCCCGAGTATCCGCGCCAGGAGCTGCCCGATGCCACCAAGTGGGACCACACCAAGTGGTCGCCTAACTACCGCAACGACAACCGCATCGAGACGCACGAGTCCGGCACCGCGCCCTGCAAGACGGCTTGCCCCGCGCATGTCGCCGTTCAGGGCTATCTGAAGCTCGCGGCGCAGGGCCGCTATGACGAGGCACTGGCGCTCATTAAGCGCGAGAACCCGCTGCCCGCTATCTGCGGCCGTGTGTGCAACCGCCGCTGCGAGGATGCCTGTACCCGTGGTCGCGTGGACGAGGCCGTGGCCATCGACGAGGTCAAGAAGTTTATCGCCCAGCGCGATCTGGACGCTGCGACCCGCTACGTCCCGCCCGTGGTGACACCGACGCGCGCTGGCGGCTTCGACCAGAAGATTGCCATCATCGGTGCCGGCCCGGCCGGTCTGTCCTGCGCTTTTTATCTTGCCGAGAAGGGCTACAAGCCCGTCGTGTTCGAGAAAAACGAGCGCCCGGGTGGCATGCTCACCTACGGCATTCCCAGCTTTAAGCTGCAGAAGGATGTTATCGAGGCCGAGGTCGAGATCATTCGCCTGATGGGTGCCGAGTTCCGCTATGGCGTGGAAGTCGGCCGTGACGTGACGCTCGATGAGCTGCGCACGCAGGGTTTTAAGGCCTTCTATGTGGCTATTGGCTGCCAGGGCGGCCGCCTTGCCGACATTCCGGGCGAGGACGCCGAGGGTGTGACCGTGGCCGTCGACTTTTTGCGCGAGGTCAACAGCGGCAAGATTGACGCGCTGCCCGGCCGCACCATCGTGGTGGGCGGCGGCAACGTTGCTATCGATGTCGCGCGCAACGCCTGCCGTCTGGGTTCCGAGCACGTTGAGATATTCTGCCTGGAGAGCGAGGCACAGATGCCCGCCAGCGAGGAAGAGCGTCGCGAGGCCATCGAGGACGGCGCGCACATCAGCTGCGGTTGGGGCCCCAAGGAGGTCCACCTGGACGAGGCCGGTCGTGTGTGCGGTATCACCTTCAAGCGCTGCACGCGTGTCTTTGACGACGAAGGCCGTTTTGCGCCCGAGTACGACGAGAACGACCTGCGCCGCGTCGATGCCGACCGCGTGGTCATGTCCATCGGCCAGTCCATTGTGTGGGGCGACCTGCTGGCTGGCTCCAAGGTGGAGCTTGGCCGCGGTCAGGGTGCCCTTGCCGACCCCCAGACGTACCAGACCGCCGAGCCAGACATCTTTGTGGGCGGCGACGTCTACACCGGCCCCAGCTTTGCCATCGATGCCATCGCCGCCGGCCACGAGGCCGCCGTGTCCATCCATCGCTTTGTGCAGCCGGGCTCCACGCTCACCATCGGCCGCAACCAGCGCCGCTACACCGCGCTTGACCGCGACGACGTCGTGATCGAGAGCTACGACAACGCGAGCCGCGAGGTTGCCCATGTGGACCGCGAGCGCGAGAAGGCCGCGCCGTTTAGCGAGTACGTCGAGACCTTTACCGAGGAGCAGGTGCGCGCCGAGACCGCCCGTTGCCTGGGTTGCGGTGCCTCGATCGTCGACCCCAACAAGTGCATCGGCTGCGGCCTGTGCACCACCAAGTGCGCGTTCGACGCCATCCATCTGGATCGCGACCGCCCCGAGTGCTCCACGATGGTCAAATACGAGCAAAAGCTCCCGAGCCTGGGCAAGGACGCACTCAAGCGTGCCATCAAGATCAAATTCGGTCGCAAGTAAGTAGTCATAACGGGAACGGCGGAAGGAATATAAAAGTGCACGAGCTCGGAATCGTCTATCACATCATTCGCGATGTTGAGAATGTGGCTCGCGCCAATGGCGTGCGTCGCGTTTCGAGCGTGACGTTGCTGCTGGGCGAGGTCTCGGGCGTCGTTCCCGACTTGCTGCTCGACGCTTGGCGCTGGGCAGCAGATAAAAAGCCTATCACCGAGGGCTCGGAGCTTATCGTGGAGCCCGTTGAGGCCGTGACACATTGCGAGGCGTGCGGCCGCGACTACGCGACGGTCGAGTACGGAAAGACCTGTCCCCATTGCGGTAGCGGCGAGACTTATCTGCTGCAGGGCCAGGATGTCATGATCAAGCAGATCGAGACCCCCGACGAGAACCTGGCAGACGCTACCCCTGATGGTCCCGCTGCTCCTGACGCCGTCGACGCCGCCAACCCCCTCCACATCGCCTAACTTAGTCATTGGGGACGTTCTTAAACGACTAGTCATTAAAGAACGTCCCCAATGACTATTCTTTTTTGACGGTTTGCTAGAGCATAACTAACGAAATTAGTCAAGTCACGTCTGTTTAAACAAAATATCGAAGAGTCAAGCAGGTTCTTATCCGATTTAAATCGGTATTAGTGAATGCTGTGCCTGTATCTGTTTTCTAAGATGGTCAAACTAATTATGTTTAGCGAGGAATAGCTGAAAACCAGCGATGTAACCAACTTGTAACAAAAGCATGACGTTTAAACAAATAATCCAACCATTCACATTTTTTCCTATAATTTTGCCACACTTGCGGCTATACTCTTTTTTGTCGTGTAGGAAATACGTAGACAAAAAGGAGGTTATGTGATGGTAAGTATTGTTCTTGCTAGCCATGGTGACTTGGCGGCTGGAATCAAGCAGACGGGCTCGATGGTCTTTGGCGATCAGCCGTCTGTAGCCGTGGTCTCGCTCGAGCCGAGCATGGGCCCCGACGACTTCCGTGCCAAGGTCGAGGAAGCAGTCGCTTCCTTCGAGGACCAGGAGCAGGTGCTCTTCCTCGTTGATCTGTGGGGCGGTACGCCGTTCAACCAGATCAGCGGGCTCATCGAGGGCCACGATTCCTGGGCTATCGTCACCGGTGTCAACCTGCCTATGCTCATCGAGGCATATTCGCAGCGCTTTGACGCAAAGAACACTGCACATGCGATCGCAAAACATCTCGTGACTGAGGCTAAGGCTGGCGTGCGCGTCAAGCCCGAGTCTCTGGAGCCCGAGGAGAAGAAGCCGGCTGCGGCCGCCGCTGCTCCTGCAGGCGCCATCCCTCCGGGAACGGTCATCGGCGACGGGCACATCAAGATCGCCCACGTCCGTATCGACACCCGTCTGCTTCATGGTCAGGTGGCCACCACGTGGACCAAGCAGATCAACCCCAACCGCATCATCGTGGTTTCCGACGGCGTTGCTCACGACGAGCTCCGCAAGACCATGATCGAGCAGGCTGCCCCTCCGGGAGTCCATGCCAACGTCGTGCCCATCAAGAAGATGGCCGAGGTCGTCAAGGACACGCGCTTTGGTGACACCAAGGCCATGCTGCTCTTCGAGAACCCGCAGGATCTGCTCAAGGCCATCGAGGCCGGCGTCGACATCAAGGAAGTCAACATCGGTTCCATGGCTCACTCCAAGGGCAAGGTCGTCGTCACCAACGCCGTCGCTATGGGCGATGACGACGTTAAGACTCTCGAGGCCCTCAAGGCCAAGGGCGTCAAGTTCGAGGTCCGCAAGGTTCCTTCGGATTCCTCCGAGGATCTCGACGCCATGTTGAAGAAAGCTAAGGCCGAACTGGCCGCTCAAGCATAGTAAAGGAGGGTCCGATACATGTCTGCAATCACTATTCTGCTTGTTGCGATTGTCGCGTTGCTTGCCGGTATGGAAGGCATTCTGGATGAGTTCCAGTTCCATCAGCCGCTCGTGGCATGCACGCTTATCGGTCTCGTAACCGGTCACCTTCAGGAGGGCATCCTCCTGGGCGGTTCGCTCCAGATGATGGCCCTTGGCTGGGCTAACGTCGGCGCCGCCGTCGCGCCTGACGCCGCCCTGGCCTCGGTCGCTTCTTCGATCATCATGGTGCTCGCCCTCAACGGTGGCGCCACCGATTCGGCCAAGGCCGTTACCGCCGCTATCGCCGTCGCCGTGCCTCTGTCGGTCGCTGGTCTGTTCCTGACCATGATCTGCCGTACCCTGGCTACCGCTATCGCTCACGCCATGGACGGTTGCGCCGAGAAGGGCGACTTCGCCGGCATCGAGCGCTGGCAGTACGCTGCTATCCTCATGCAGGGTCTTCGTATCGCCATCCCGGCAGTGCTTCTGTGCATCATCCCGGCCGAGGCTGTTACCAACGCGCTTAACGCTATGCCCGACTGGCTGTCCGGCGGCATGGCTGTCGGCGGCGGCATGGTCGCTTCCGTCGGTTACGCCATGGTCATCAACATGATGGCCACCAAGGAGACCTGGCCGTTCTTCATCCTCGGCTTTGTCCTTGCTGCCATCCCTCAGCTCACGCTGATCGCCCTTGGCCTCATCGGCATCTCCCTTGCCCTCATCTACCTTGGCCTTAAGGATCTGGCTAAGCAGGGTGGCGGCATGGGCGGTGGCTCCGGCGACCCGCTCGGCGACATTCTGAACGATTACGAGTAGGAGGGGAGTGATACATATGGCAGAGAACAAGATTCAGCTCACCAAGGCTGACCGCAAGAAGGTTTGCTTCCGTCATCAGTTCCTTCAGGGCTCGTGGAACTACGAGCGTATGCAGAACGGCGGCTGGTGCTTCGCAATGATCCCTGCGATCAAGAAGCTCTACACCAGCAAGGATGACCAGATTGCCGCTCTTAAGCGCCACCTGGAGTTCTATAACACCCACCCTTATGTTTCCGCCCCCGTCATTGGCGTTACCCTCGCTCTCGAGGAGGAGCGCGCCAACGGTGCTCCGATTGACGACGTCGCCATTCAGGGCGTCAAGGTCGGTATGATGGGCCCGCTCGCCGGCGTCGGCGACCCCGCCTTCTGGTTCACCCTTCGCCCGATTCTGGGCGCTCTGGGCGCTTCCCTGGCCCTGTCCGGCAGCATCGCCGGTCCGCTGCTGTTCTTCTTCGCGTGGAACATCATCCGTTACGCCTTCCTGTGGTACACGCAGGAGTTTGGCTACAAGGTCGGCTCCTCCATCGCCAAGGACCTCTCCGGCGGTCTGATGGGCAAGGTCACCGAGGGCGCTTCCATCCTGGGTATGTTCATCATCGGCGCCCTGGTCGAGCGCTGGGTGTCCATCTCCTTCACCCCGGTCGTCTCCAAGGTCACGCAGTCTGCTGGCGCCTTTATCGACTGGGCTAATCTGCCCTCCGGTTCTGAGGGTGTCAAGGAAGCACTGACGATGTATAACTCCATCGGTGCTAACGCCCTTGATCAGGTGAAGGTCACCACGCTTCAGGCTAACCTCGATCAGCTCATCCCCGGCCTTGCCGCCGTGTGCCTGACCCTGCTGGTCTGCAAGCTCCTCAAGAAGAAGGTCAGCCCGATCGTCATCATCCTGGCTCTCTTCGCCATCGGCATCATCGGTCGCGTCTGCGGCTTCATGTAAGCACGTTTCGGCTTAAGACCGAGAATTGCTAGGCAAGGGCTTTTGAGCCATTGAAACGGACCGCACCCGGTGGGTACACTGGATGCGGTCCGATTGTTTTATTTGGAGGGCGAGGCGCGCATGGCGCAATCTCAGAACAGCACGGTCGATCTGGCAACGCCGGCAACCTGCCTGATGGGGCTTACCAGTCACGGTAACGTAATGGTGGGCAATAAGGCGTTTGAGTACTATAACGAGCGCAATCCCGAGGATTTTATTCAGATCCCGTGGGATGAGGTCGACTATATTGCCGCTGAGGTTTTGCGCGGCACCAAGAAGATTACGCGTTTTGCCATCTTCACCAAGGACAATGGTCACTTTACGTTTTCGACGCGCGATGACAAAGAGACGCTTCGTGCGGTCCGCAAGTACGTTGACGAGGATAAGCTCGTGCGTTCGCCCGACTTTATCGATGTGACCGCCAAGGGCGCGAAGAGCATCCCCTCCGTTATCAAAGGCCTCTTCCACAAAGGCAACTAGTCATTAAAGAGCGCCCCCTCAAAGTGGGGCGCAGTCTCCCATGTGGCTCGATCGGGAAAGTGCATCCCAGTTCGAGCGTCGATTCCGGGATGTAGTTTCCGGAACGGGGTCGTTTGGGAAACCGTGTCCCGTTTCGAGCCGAAATTCTGGGTCACAGTTTCCCAGCGAGGTCTCATGGGGAAAGTCTGACCCAGAATTTGCCTGGATAGTGGGACGCACTTTCCGGAGGGCTGTTCCACCGCAACTTCGAAGAGTGGGTATACGCTGCATTACAGCGGCGTAAATCTGCTACACTAATACGACATGCCTCCGTAGCTCAGGGGATAGAGCACCGCTCTCCTAAAGCGGGTGTCGACGGTTCGAATCCGCCCGGGGGCACCAGAAGATTATGACGGCGTCGCGAGAGCGGCGCCGTTTCTGGTTTGTGGGAGCTGACGGCGGATTCGGACCGCCGACACCTGCGTCACCAATTTTCCCGCGGGGGAGTTTTCGAATCCGCCCGGGGGCACCAGAGGAATATCGAGCCCGGTACCGTTACGGTGCCGGGCTCTTTTGGTTTAAGGCATGCCGTAGTATTCGCTGCTTCAGATAAAGAAAGCGCCCGCTTGCTGGGGGAGCAAGCGGGCGCCTGTGAGCGAATATGTTTGCGGTGAAAGCCGCGATGAGCGGTGGGGTGGCGACTAGTTGGTCGTACCGGAATCGTCGCCCGTGCTCGTGCCCGAGCCCGAGCCCGAACCAGAAAGTGCGACCGTCAGCGTAATCGTGCTGTCGGTGGACTGCTTTCCAGTGGGGGAGACGCCCGTAACGGTGGCATCCTCGTTACCGCTTACGGGATTGCCGTTCTGGTCACAGAAGCCAATGTTATAGAAACCGGCGTTGTTGAGCGCGGTAACGGCGGCGGAAATGCTCTTGCCGTACAGGTTGCCCGGGACGGTGGCCTTGCCGGACTTCTTGGCGATGACGACGGTAATCGTGGCGCCGGGCTTCTGCTTGCCGCTGGGGTTCCAGCTGATCACGGTGCCCTCGGTAACCGAGTCGTTCTCCTGGTAGCTCACGTCGACACCAAAGCCTGCCATATCGAGGGCGTTGCGCGCCTGGGCCTCGGTCATGTCGGTCAGGTCGGGGACGGACGTGGTATCCGGGCCGCTCGAGACCTTGTACGAGATGGTCGTGCCCTTCGCGACTTCCTTACCGGCTTCGGTGCCCTGCTCAAAGACCTGGCCCTCATCAGCCTCGTTGGCCTCCTCGGAGGCGTTGCCCTTCAGGCCAACGCTTGCCAGTGCGGCTTCTGCTTGGTCCTTGGTCAGGCCGACAAGTTTGGGAACCTCAACCTTTTCGGAGGGCTTGGGGCCCTTGGAGATTACCAGGTTCACCTTGGTGCCCTTGGTCTTCTTGGTGTTGCCGTTGGGCGTCTGCTCGGCGACCTTGCCCTCGTCGACATCGTCGTTGTAGCTTTGGTCGATGGTGCCGACCTCGAGGCCGGCTTCCTTGATCAGCTCGACGGCAGTCTGCTGGTCCTTGCCCAGCACATCGGGCACGGTGACCTGCTCGCCGCCAAAGAGTCCTGTGGCAAAGGCCACCACGATGCCGATGACGGCAACGGCTGCCACCACGGCGGCGATGATCTTGTTCTTGTTGGATTTGGGCTTTTCGACCTCGTAGGAGCCGGTGGAGCCCGAAACCGAGCTACGGGCGGTATTCTGGCCGCTCACGCCCGAGACGGGACGCACCATGGCGCGCGTCTGATCGGAAAGCTCGCGAGTCTTGGTGGCGCCCAGCTCACCGGGGGCACCGATGATGCGCGTGGGCTCCGAGACGTTGACGGCACGGCCCGACAGGTAGCTGTTGAGCACCTGACGAAGCTCGTCGGCGGTCTGGAAGCGGTTTGCCGGGTCCTTCTCCATGCACTTGAGGATGATGCGCTCAAGGTCGGCGTCGACACCGGAGTTGATCTGGCTCGGCGGAATAGGCAGCTCGTTGACTTGCTTGAGTGCGACCGAGATGGCGTCGTCACCGTCAAAGGGAACGCGGCCGGTGGCGCACTCGTACATCACGACGCCCAGCGAGTAGATATCCGAGGTGGGGCCGAGGTCCTGACCGCGGGTCTGCTCGGGGCTGACGTAGTGGGCGGTTCCCAGCACGTTGTTGTCTTGCGTGAGGTGGCTGTTCTTGGCGCGCGCGATGCCAAAGTCCATCACCTTGATGTTGCCGTCGGGCAGCACCATGATGTTCTGCGGCTTAATGTCGCGGTGGATGATCTCGTGCTTGTGGGCGACCGAAAGCGCGGAGCTGATCTGCGAGCCGATCTGGGCGACCTTCTTGGGGTCGAGGGCGCCGTGGCTCTTGATGCCGCTCTTAAGGTCGGTGCCGCGCAGGTACTCCATGACGATATAATAGGTGTCGCCGTCCTTGCCCCAATCGTAGACGCCCACGATATAGGGGGAGGAGAGACCGGCTGCTGCCTGGGCCTCCTGCTTAAAGCGTGCGGCGAAGGTTGCGTCGCCAGCATACTGCGGCAGCATGATCTTGACGGCAACCGTGCGGTCGAGGACCTGGTCCTGTGCACGGTAGACGGTCGCCATGCCGCCTGTTCCCACCTTATCCTTGAGGAGGTATCTTCCCCCGAGGACCCTCTGTTCCATTCCTGCTCCTAACATAACTATTCGCTCAACGATGTGTGTAGTACCTACGATGTGGCCGCTGGGGCCGTGTGGCGCGTTGCCGCTAACTCTTCGGCCGCGGCGCGCCTCGGGTGTCCGATTCGATCATGGGCATCACGCTCCCTGTGCGGCAAGCGCCGCGGTCAGGACGATACCGGCAATCTTGGCGGCCTTGACGTCATGCTTGTCGAAATCCTCCAAGGCCACCGAGATGGCGACCGTGGGTGAATCGTAAGGTGCAAAGCCAACAAACATCGAGTTGACGTTGGTGCCGCCGATCTCGGCCGAGCCGGTCTTGCCGGCGACCTTGACGCCGGGGATCTGGGCATCGGTGCCGGTGCCGGACTGGACGACGGCAAGCATGGCCTGCTTGACCTGGTCGGCCGTGGCGGAGCTGACGGCCTGACCAAGCGAGCGGGACTGCGTGGTCTTGACCACGGTTCCGTCCGGGGCGAGTACCTGGGCTACAAAGTACGGGTCCATGACCACGCCACTGTTAGCGATGGCGGCGGCAATCACGGCGTTTTGCATGACGGTGGTCTGCGGGCCGGGCGTATGGTCCATGCCGACAGGCTGGCCGGCGCCGGCCCAGGCGGTCTCCCATTCGGTCATGAGCGACGGGTCGGCCATGATGGAGGCCGCGGAGGTCAGGTCCTGGCCGAGTTTTTGGCCGTAGCCATAGGCGTTGGCAAACTGCACGAGCGTGTTTGCGCCAACTTCGTTTGCCACCTGACCAAAGACGACGTTGGAGGACACGGCAAAGGCCTGCTGCAGGCTGATGGTGCCGTAGCTCTCGTTGGCATAGTTGGTGACCGGTGCGTTGCCGATGTCCATGGAGCCGGGCGCCTGGTAGGTGCTGGTAAGGCTGGCGGTACCGGTCTCGAGTGCCGCGGAAAGCGTAACGACCTTAAACGTTGAGCCCGGCGTGTACAGCGCGTCCATGGCGCGATTGTACATGGAGCCGTCCTCGCCGCCGCCCGTCTGCAGCAGGGCATCGATGTTGGTGTTGTCGTAGGTGGGCGAGCTGGCACATGCGAGCACCGCGCCGGTACGCGGATCGATGACCACTACAGCGCCCTTAAAGCCCTTGAGTGCCTGCTCGGCCGCCGTCTGGATACGCGAGTCGATGGTGAGCTTGGCGGTGTTGCCCGGCTGGGTCTGGCCCGCGAGCGACGCGATGGCGTTGTTCCAGCTGGAGTAATCCTTAGAGCCGGTGAGCGTGTCGTTCATGACGCTCTCGATGGCGGTGGTGCCATACTGCTGGCTCACGTAGCCAACCACGTGCGCTGCTAGGTTACCGTTGGGGTAGGAGCGTACATAGGTGCCGTCCTCCTGCTGCAGCGACTCGGCCAGCGTCACGCCGTCGGACGTGATGATGGAACCGCGCTGGATGTACTTGGAGCGGGCGATGGTGTGGTTGTTGGTCGGCATGTCCTGATAGTCCTTGGCCTTGATGACCTGGACATAGGTGAGGTTGCCGATAAGGATGGCGAACAGCGCCGTAAAGGCGAGCACCGCACGGGTTAGACGGTTGGCGAGCGCAACGCGGCCGAGCACACCGGATTCAGGCGTGTCGAGCAGGCGACGGCGCATGCGCGAGCCGACGGAATGGCTGCCGCTGCCGTAGGAAGACGAGGTGGCAAAGCGCGTGCCCGTCGGGGCGGCGGCAGATGCGACCTGATCATCGGTGATGGCGGCCATGGTGCCGGTACCGGTAAGCTCGGCCTCGCGTCCGGTCGCCTCGTCACCGGCGCGCAGCAGGAGCGCGACGATGATGAAGCTCGCCAGCAGAGAGGAGCCGCCCTGGCTCATAAAGGGCAGGGTGACGCCGGTCAGCGGGATCAGGCGGGTTACGCCGCCAACGATCAAAAAGGCCTGGAAGCTGATGGCTGCCGTAAGACCGGTGGCGCTAAAGGCGGCAAGGTCGGACTTTGCGCGGGCAGCTGTGGTGAGGCCACGCACGGCAAAGAGCATAAACAGGATGAGCACGGCGCCGCCGCCCAAGAGGCCCATCTCCTCGCCGATAGCCGAGAAGATAAAGTCGGACTCGACGACAGGGATGTTGTTGGCCATGCCGTTGCCGATGCCAACACCGACCAGACCGCCATCGGCAAGCGAGAAGAGCGACTGGACAATCTGGTAGCCCTGGCCCTGGGCGTCCTTAAACGGATCGACCCAAACCTGGAAACGCACCTGAACGTGAGACAGGAACTTGTAGGCGCCCACGGCTCCAACGGCTAAGAGCGCAAGGCCGATAACGACATACGAAAAGCGCCCCGTGGCAACGTAGAGCATCAGCAAGAAGATGGTGTAGAACAGCACGGCCGAACCCAGGTCGCGTTCGAAGACGACGACGAGCAGGCACACACCCCACACGGCAAACAGCGGCAGCAGCAGTCGCAGGCGAGGGATCTTAAAGCCCAGGATCTTGCGGTTGGAGATGGAGAGCAGCTCGCGGTTCTCGGCCAAGTAGCCGGCCAGGAACAGGACGATAAAGACCTTGGCGAACTCGCCGGGCTGGATGGTAAAGCCCGCGATGCGAATCCACAGCTTGGAGCCCGAGATCGTGGTGCCGATAAAGATGGGCAGCATCAGCAGGATGATGCCGATGATGCCAAAGGTGTACTTGTAGCGCATGACCACGTCGAGGTTCTTAACCAACGCGAGCGTTCCCACCATCAGGGCCACCGAGACAAACAGGATGATGAGCTGTGAGATGGCGAGAGCGGGGGCGAGACGCGTCACAAACGTGATGCCGATGCCCGAAAGTATAAATACGATGGGCAGGATGGCGGGGTCGGCACCGGGCGCCAAGATGCGCACGGCAATGTGGGCCGCGGCAAAGGCGGCAAAGAGGCCGATCGGTACGGCGAGCGTCTCAAAGGAGATGGCAGCGCCCGCGGTGAGGACGTACATCGCATACAGCAGGATGACGGGGAACGCCGAGGCGATGAGCAAGAGCAGCTCGGTGTTGCGGCGACTCATAAGCGGCACTCCCTTTCTAATTCTTATCGGAGGCTTCGGCCTCGGCGGACTGTTCGGCGGTTTTCTCGGAATCTGATTCGGAGGTCGATCCCTGATTGGTGTTGTCGCGAATCGTTTGCGCGTCGATCACCTGGCGGGTCTGCTCCTCGTCGATCTGGTGGCGGTACTTGGATATCGTGTCCTGCGCATCGTCGACACTTGTTTGCGGAATGCCCGCCTTGAGGCGGTTTTGCGTGTCTTCGGGCAGGTCGGACAGCTTAATGCTGGTTTCGCTTTCGAGCCAGTGGGGCTTGAGTCCGAGCGGCTTGCCGGGCAGGCCGCGCC
>CABTZM010000008.1 GCA_902489295.1 uncultured Collinsella sp. | reverse complement strand
GTGTGGTCGCCGATGATCTTGATCGAGTTCTTGTTGGCGCCGACGGTACCGTCGCCACCCAGACCCCAGAACTTGCACTCGATGGTGCCGGGGGCTGCGGTGTTGGGCGCATCCTCGGCCTCGGGCAGGCTCAGGTTGGTCACGTCATCGACAATGCCGATGGTGAACTCGCGCTTGGGCTCGTCCTTCTTGAGCTCCTCGAAGACAGCGAACGCGGACGCAGGAGGCGTGTCCTTGCTGCCCAGGCCATAACGGCCGCCGACGACCTTGATACCCGTCTTGCCGGCCTCGTAGAGAGCGGAGACGACGTCCTGGTAGAGCGGCTCGCCGATGGAACCCGGCTCCTTGGTACGGTCCATGACGGCAATCTTCTGGACGGTCTCGGGGAGAACGTCGACGAAGTGCTTGATGGAGAACGGACGGAACAGACGAACCTTGACCAGGCCGACCTTCTCGCCGTGAGCGTTGAGGTAGTCGATGACTTCCTCGAGCACGTCGCAGAAGGAGCCCATGCACACGACGACGCGGTCGGCATCGGGAGCGCCGTAGTAGTTGAACAGGCCGTAATCGGTGCCGAGCTTCTCGTTGATCTTCTTCATGTAGCCCTCGACGACGGCGGGAAGCTCGTCGTAGACCTTGTTGCAGGCCTCACGGTTCTGGAAGAAGATATCGCCGTTCTCGTGGCTGCCGCGGGTGTGCGGGTGCTCAGGGTTGAGCGCGTGGTCGCGGAAAGCCTGGACGGCGTCCATGTCGCACATCTCGGCCAGATCCTTGTAGTCCCACATGGCGACCTTCTGGATCTCGTGGCTGGTGCGGAAGCCGTCGAAGAAGTTAAGGAACGGGGTCTTACCCTCGATGGCGGCAAGGTGAGCCACCGGCGAGAGGTCCATGACCTCCTGGACGTTGCCCTCGGCGAGCATGGCGAAGCCGGTCTGACGACAGGCCATGACGTCGGAGTGATCGCCAAAAATGTTCAGGGCGTGGGAAGCGACGCAACGCGCGGAGACGTGGAAAACGCCCGGGAGCTGCTCGCCTGCGATCTTGTACATGTTCGGGATCATCAGGAGCAGACCCTGAGAAGCCGTGTAGGTGGTGGTCAGAGCACCGGCGCCCAGCGAACCGTGAACGGTACCGGCTGCACCTGCCTCGGACTCCATCTCGACGACCTTGACCGGGGTGCCGAAGATGTTCTTGCGACCCTGGGCCGCCCACTGGTCGACATGGTCGGCCATCGGGCTGGACGGCGTAATGGGATAGATTCCCGCTACCTCGGTGTACGCATACGAAACATATGCGGCCGCCTCGTTGCCGTCCATAGACTTAAACTTACGCGCCATATACCCCTCTCCTCTCATATAGGTATACAGGCCCCGGCGATCGCCGGGATGTTGGCGTGATGGGATTTACGCTGTTGCTTCCAATCATCTGGCAGGCAGGCTCAGCAGCAGGTACGTGGCGTGGAGAGAAGACATGCCGAGGCGAGGGCCAGCTGATGCGCCCCACAGACCCGACCGCCCGTCTTGCACATGACCGAGCGCCGCAAAGGCCGCATGCCGGATGCTCCCGGGCACGCCCCGGCGATGGGAAGCGCCCGCAACGGAAATCCGCATGCGGGTTTATTGTACCCCGCCGTCAAGTGTAATTTCGACAAATATAGGCGGGCGGTAAAGGTTTACCTCGGGTGACCGCCAAAGGCCAGAATGGTCCCTCCATCCCCGGACGACTGGCTCTGACGCGCCAAGGAGTGTCCCCAAGTACCGGCAGGAAAGGAACGTCCCTAACTGCCGGCTAGAGGGCGCCGAGCAGGATGGCGTAGGTGGTGGATTCGCCGAGTTTGAGCTCGTCGCCGGGGTTGAGCTGGGCGGAGCGGCCGGGCTCTACTTGAATACACACACTCGTGGCCCCGTTTACCACCACGGTGCCGTTAGTGGACGACAGGTCCTCGACAAACCATGCGCCAGACTCGTCGCACCAGATATGGGCATGGCGGGCCGAGACGTCGTCGGTGATGCCGCCCTCCCCCGTTGCCAGCGCGCCGATCTCAACGCCTTCCTCACTCGGCTGAATCCAGCGCGGGACGCTCACCACGTAGCCGTTTTGCACGCACAGCAGTCCCAGCGGATGCGCCGGCGCGACCTCGTGCTCGCCCGCGACCGAAGATGTGCTCAGCGAGCGCGGCGTCGACGTGTCGCCGCCACGGGTCGCATGAGCGCGGCGGCTCGCCCGACTTGGAACTAAGGCGGGCGTGAGAGCAAACGGCATAGGGAACGAATCTTGCGGATGTACTCCTCGACGTCAGGCAGGTAAGCCCCACGAAGTCACCGGGGAGGCCCAAGCGGCCCGGCACCACTTCCAGATTCTGACCAGGGCGAGTCGTTCGCCGGTGGCTGAAGGCTCGCTCCCACCCAAAAGGGGAGATTCGCGTTGTTCCCCAATCGCTCTCGCATCTTTCATTTTGCTCGAGGTGGGCTATAAAAACTTTCCTGGTGAAAGGCGGCGATTGGTTTCCTTTCTTTCTAGAGGAGCGCGCCTGTAATCTGTTTTCATCCTAAATCAAGTTAAGATCGGACCTTCCAGAGGCAAGTCGACTCAAACTGCGAGGCTCCATGTTGGAATAAAGAGCGCTGTCGAAGTGCCAACAACACAAAGCTTGCCAGTCTCAAATAGAACCTTTTGGGAGTCCGATTGGGCCGCACACCGAATCCCCGCTGGTGGTTTTTTGTAGCTGCGCAACAATAAACAAGGTTAGTGCCAGTCCAGCATGAAATTGAGGAACGTATGCATTTTTTCTCAGTAAGTGATCGTCGTTACTGCTTCGATGAGGTCACTCGCAATTGCTTTCAGGTTGACCAAGCATCAGAAGATGCGCTTCGCATATTTGAAGCATCGGGAAGAACGGTCAACTCGAAGTTGCTAACAAAGTCACTTGCTGCGAAAGGCTACGACCAAACGACCATAGCAGAACTTGAAGACGACATTGATGAGTATCAACGATTGTCTGAGCGGACTTTCTTAACAAAAGACACGCCTCGAAAACTTAGATCCATCGAACTCCACGTTTCACATGCATGCAACCTTGGTTGTAGTTACTGTTTTGCCGGTAAAGGAGATTATGGAACGTCTCCTCTGCTGATGACAGACGAGATAGCCTTCAAGGCGGTCGACTACCTCGTCGCAAGTTCATCGGAAAACGAAACGCTTGCGATCGTCTTTTTTGGTGGGGAACCCATGATTAACGAGCCGCTGATATGGAAAACGGTCGACTATTCAAAAAGAATATACCCCAATAGAAACTTTACCTATTCTATTACGACCAACGGAACGCTTTTGAATGACACTGCTGTGAATTCTTTCAAGGAGCACGGGTTTTCTGTTCTGATTAGTCTCGATGGTACAGGATGCAAGCACGATGCATCGCGCCCGTACAAGACGGGAGGCGGCTCTTTCTCCGATATCGACAAAAACGTTCGTCGTTTTTCCGAGTCGTTCCCCTTCGGCGCAAGAGCGACCTTAACAAATAATAACTGTAACCTTGTTGAAGACTATCTTCAGTTTAAAGAGATGGGCTTCAGAAGGATTTACTTCTCGCCCGTGAGCTCATTCGATGAGAATATCAAACTCGACGAACACTCATTAAACAAAATCAGGGCGGGCCTAATAGATTTGGCGGATCAATATCTCAAACAGATTGATCAAGGGGAAAAGCCCTTGTTTAGAACATTGAAAACTGCAGTTGATTTGATTATGAGCAACAGGATCGCCTTTGTCGGATGCGGGGCTGGCAGGCGTTTTATTTCCGTGACTCCCGAAGGGGACGTATACCCCTGTCACAGGTTTGTCGGGATGATGCGATTCAAAATGGGCAACATCGTCACCGGAATTGACGAAACTAGGTATATTGAAAACTGGAGTCAGGGTGTCGAAAAAAGAATTGACTGTACGGACTGTTGGGCTCGGTCTTTCTGTGGTGGGGGCTGTAGCTGGGAGGCTGCAGACGAGCACGGCTACTTGCCCAAGAGTCTACACCCTGCATCATGTGAATATAGAAAAATGTGCTACGAGATGGCTTTTGACCTTATTTCCCGCCACTCATCTTCGCAGGAGAAAAATCAACGAGAAGCTACTGTATCGGAATAAGCGGTTCAGCGCATTGCTGTCACCATTGTGGAGGTGTTCGTTCTTCTGATTACCGTCTGCGAAGCTTATTGCTACGTTCGCCGAAACCATTCTAGAAATATGGTGAACTAGACATCTTGGTTTGTTATACACAATATTGAGGTTTTTCTGCACTCAAAGGGAGGTAGTCGTGAAGCATATTCATCCGATTAATCCAGGAAGTGGCGACGAGGCAGGCGTGAAGCCGATGTCTTTTGACTGCCTCTTGGGCATTACTGACATCTGTACTGTTTATGATAAAGCAGATGGCTGTGGTGCATACGATTACTGCGACTATGACATGGATGGCGGCAGCATCTGCGTTGTAGATCACTGTGGCATTGATCAAACGTAGTCTCTAATTGGATTAAGGTGAGGAGCTGTTATGAAGCATATCCATCCTGTTGGTTCAAATGAACATCCTCCCGTTGAGCCTTGTTGTCTTGGAGTTGATATATGCAATTTTTACGACATCGCCGAGTGCCCTGTTGCGGATTGGTGCTATGTCGATAAAGAATCAAGCTGTGTTTTGCCAGCAGATTGGTGCGATCCAGTTGACGAGTAGTTTTGTGGCTAGGAACTATTTGGTCCAATTCAGAATAAGATGGGAACAAATACCAAAATCTCGTGTCTGGGAGGAGTTATGCCATTATTGCAAGGTCTCGTTGGATTAGCCTTTATACTTGCGTTATATCTGGCACCTTTTTTAATTCTATTCTTCATTATCCGACTCTTTCTTCGGAGAAAATAGGAGTGTCACGCAAATATTAGCGTAGCTTTCTTCCAATATGAGCCGAGCATTGGCAAGTGGAATAAGAAGCCCGACCGTTCGCCACATGAAAGTGATCGGACGGGCTTCTCTATTTAACCCGGGCCGCCACCCATAGCGGCTTTCCAAGCGTATTCTCAGTGCAAAGCAATCGTCAGTTTAATCCTATGCGCTGATACCGCATTTCATTTGTTCGGCTCGAATTCTACGGCCTGGCAACCCTCGCACTCTCCGGCAAATGGATTGAACGCGAAGGCAGAGATGATGTGTGCGTGGACATCGAGGCTGCTGTAGGCAACATACTGGGACATGGACCCCCGCTGCGCGTGGTATGCGGCCCGGCATATTCATTGCCGTCCAACCCCGTGTAGTTGCAGCAAAGGGTGGAACCTCAATGCTCAGCTCATGTTGTCCGTGGGACACGAGAATCGTAAGTACACTTTGGTGCGATTCTCACGCTGATACTGAGCCACCTGGAATAAGATACGTCGCGACAACACTTCGCTTCACCTCTGTCTCGACAAGATGACGTAGACTAAAGTTTCCTTTAGTAAGAGAACGAGAACTATATCTGAAAGCGTTGCGATGGCGTGAAGGCACCGAGTCCGAACCGCCTGAATGCTACGTGCATCTGCATCGCCTCTTTGTTATCTCTGCCAGTTGGGTAGCACTACACTTGTCATCATTTACCCTGGTACATGCTGCCTAAATCCACTACCCCTTCTACCGCGCCGACCATCTCGTCATCGTGAGAGACAACGATGATCAGCTGGCTTTGCTTGTTGCGCTTAACATAGGCCGCAAGCTCGGCGCGGCTTACAGCGTCTAACCCAGTCGTGGGCTCGTCGAGTACCAAAACTGACGACTTGCGTGAAATCGCCGACCATAAGTACACTCGGCGCAGCTCACCGCCCGAAAGCGCGGAGCAACGTTTCCCGAGCAACTCCTTCACGCTGTTTTCCAGCGAAAGTAGGCCATCTACACCCCGGTGATAGGAAGAAAAGGGCGTGTCGAAATACTCTAACAGCTCTTTCACCGTTTCGTCCGGCGCGAAGCACGACTGTGGGCAGCACGATATCTCTCTCGCACGTATGTAATCCAAGTCGCATTCTTCGATTGGCACGCCGTTGTATTTTACTTTGCCTTTCGATGAGTATAGCCCGAGCATCAAGTAAAGAAGTGACGTCTTGCCTCTTCCGTTTTCCCCAACTATGCAATATGTACCAGGACCGGAAAACTTGAAAGAAAACCCGCCGAGGACCTCTCGGACAGATCCGTCTGGAAGGGCAACCGAGAATTCCAAATCAGATACCGAAATGTCATTTATTTCATCGAGTTTAGCTAAATCGGTCCGATTCCACCCCGATCTCTCCTTTTCTCTCGTCGCGATAGCCGTCCTATCCCATGATGCTTTGGCATCTTGATAGGATTTGAACAATGACATCATACTTTTCAAAGTCTTAAAGAGAACCGCGAAGTATGTACCGATGATAGTGTACTCGCCTATTGACATAGTTCCGTTAATGATTCGTACTCCGGAAACAACAAGTATCACCGCTTGAAACAACGCTGCGAAAAGACCATCGAGCGATGTCAGAGAATATGATAGCTTTCCGGAGCGCAAAACTTTGGGAAAATAGCTCTTAAACCCAGCGTCGAGCGCTTGTTCGCTCTTGCCGTACGAAGATGTCAGTTGAATGTTGAGAATCTGATTAAGCTGCGATGCAATTGCGGCGTAAAAGGCGCTGTCCGCCTCTTTCTTCTCATACGTGACCCTATACAAAAGTTTCCTCAACCCAGTAATTACACAGAAATACACGATGAGGAGAATGATGGAAAACACCGCGAGAGTTGAATCAATTGACCATATGATAAGCAATACGATGGGAATGGCTACAATGGACAGCGGCGCACTGATAAAATTCGCCAAAACGAAGGATGAGACCACGCTGGAGTCGGAAATAATCCGTTGCGTTGTATAGGCTGGATCGATGGTCCGACTCACCAAGTAATCGTCTCTTTCAAAACGCAAGACGGCCTCCCTGAGAAGATCAAAGGAAAGTCTCGTGGTTATGCGAATGGAAAGTGTTCCTGCAAAATAAGTAAAGAGGGTGGAGAAAACTCCTATTGACGCAACCAGGAGCGCGAAGAGTACGGCGTCTCTTTCGCTGCGGTTACCGAGAAGAAAATCTAAGAATTTCCCGTTCACGTATGGCATGGCATAGGAGAGAGCGGTTCCAATCACCGTGATAGCAATGAAGACGAAAGCCCCTTTTGCTCTGATGAACCTCGAGAGAACGCATCGAATCAAGGAAGGCCCCAATCTACCCGCCACAAAACATCAATCACTGATACCTTACACCTCAACACAACAGGAGCGAAGATTTGCCAATGAGACTGCTTTAAGATTGCCTTGGGCCAATACGATCTCAAGCTCTTCCTACAGGAGAGTCGGAATCGGCCATCCCCTCCGACGACCCGGGCAATCGGGCGTTTGAAATATCTTTTTCACCCGCCCGATTGCCACAATAGATTTGAGCATCCGCCCACAAACGTCCGCGTTTTATACCCATCAAATCCTTTGCCTTTTGTCGTCTAGACTAGAAAAATCGCTCGAAATAACGCAACCGGCCTGCTCGCTTGAAGAAACCTAAGCCCGTAACGTAGATGTGCAAACTTCCGAAACGCCTTGCGCGGCATAGTGCGTATAAACTTCGTCAACCGCCTCAGAAATATCTGAGTATCGCGCCGGGTCAAAAGCATACGATGTCGCAGCTATACCCTGCACCCATTCGGAACGCGGATTAATTGAATAGCCACACAGCATCATCATACATGCATCTAGACCTGATTTCCCAAGTATCCGACGTATTGATGAGAGCATCGCGGGTCGCCCCTGCACCATCGTCGTCATCCCTATTAGCAGTATTTACCGTTTTTCTCTAAATGCGTATCGCCACCCTTAAGAATACGAAGTGTTTTATCCAGACCCGATTGTCCTCCATCTCAAACGAAGGGATAAGGAATCTCATCCGGAATCGGCAGTAACGGAGGATTCACAACGACAAGCGAAAAACATGAGTCATCTCTCAGAGGGGAGTAAAGGCTCCCCTCAAGCACCCTAGTTTCGTCATCCAAAGAGTTGATGGCAGTGTTTTTCTTACAAAGGTCGACAACAAAAGGGTTGATTTCTACAGATGTTACATCCATGCCACAGTTGGTAAGTATCAGGCCCTGTATTCTGGGGCCAGAACACAAATCGAGAGCCTTCCGTGCGCTCTGCGGTGTAAGGCGCCAATCTCAGCAAATCTGTCCCACAATACTGCGCTGAAGAACAAGACGGAACCCCTGAGCCAAACTCCCCTATACCTTATTAAGGCTAAGACAGGCAAGTTCACGCACCCGGCATATTCCAGAATAACATCCTATTGTTTTAGATGCTCTACAAGCATGAACAGCCGCGAATCGGAAAGATCTTCTAGTTTCGCCCCGACTGACCGCCAAGGGCCAAAATGGCCCCTCCATCCCCGGGCGACTGGCTCTGGCGCGCCGAGGAGTGTCCCCAAGTGCCGGCAGAAAAGAAACGTCCCTATCTGCCGGCTAGAGGGCACCGAAGAGGATGGCGTAGGTAGTGGATTCGCCGAGCTTGAGCTCGTCGCCGGGATTGAGTTGGGCGGAACGGCCGGGTTCGACCTGAATGCAGACGCGCGTGGCCCCGTTTACCACCACGGTTCCGTTGGTGGACGACAAGTCCTCGACGTGCCAGATATTTTGAGCATCGCACCAGATATGGGCATGGCGGGCCGAGACATCGTCGCCGACGTCGGTAATATCGCCCTCGCCAGTGGCCAGCGCGCCAATCTCAACACCCTGCTCACTCGGCTGAATCCAGCGCGGGGCGCTCACGACAAAACTGTTTTGTACGCGCAGCAAGCCCAAGGGGTGCGCCGGGGCGGGTTCGCGTTCGCCCGCGGTCATCGACATGCCAAGCGAACGCGGCGTGGATGTGCCTCCGCCACAGGTCGCGTGCGCGTAGTCGATGGCATAGTTCACCGAGGACCGCACATCCGCCGAACAACCGACGGCGACAAACAGCACCAGCACGGCCTCGGCGCGCTCGGCGGGCATGAGTTCCGCCGCCTGGGACAGGCGATCGAGCGCGTTGCGATAGAGATTCGTGTCCTGGTGGCACTCTTCGAGCGCGCGTACCATCGGTTCACCTGCAGGACCGCACACCATATTGATCACAGCCGTGGAGTCCATGGGATTGCGCTGGCGCAGGGCCAGTTGCGACATAATACGCGCAGCCGAGGTACCGTATTCGGCAAAGTAGCGATGCTGAAGCGTGCCGACCGGCGCGCGAACGATAAAGCGGGAAACCCAAGAGCGATCGGCGGCTCGGCTCTGCGGGCTGCGGCCGTCGGCGAGCGGACGGGACGAAAGCACCAAGCCGCACAGCTCGATATGGCTCAGATGCGCCGCGCGCTTAAAGATGTCAAACATGGCCCCGCATGGGGTGAGCTCAACTTGAGATGCCATGACCTAGGCCTCCTTAGTCGTAGAAATAGAATCGGACGATACTTCGACAGGTCCGCCAAAAGTACGGGCAGCTGCGGCTCCACCGGCAAGCGGAGTCGCCATCTGGGCTTTTGTGCGTCGCGGTGCCGAAACGGGAAGTTCAAAGGCAAAGCCCATCGCAAGCAAAAACCACGTAAGCGTATAGGTTGCAACCAGAGCGGCAACAAGGCCGCCCATCACGGCGCGTTGGAAAAATACGCTACATGCAGCCACAACCAGCACCGGAACCTCGCAGGCAGAAAGCGCAAGCACACCCTGCAGGAAGCCCGAGCGCCGATCGCGCGCAAGCGCCCCCGCGGCAACGCCGGCTATGCCTGGCAGCGCCAACGCCAGTGCGGCAATAATACCCGGTAGCGACCCAGACCACACGAGCGATCCCAAAGTCGCCGTCACGCGAGCGCCCGACGCCAGCAGCGCGGCCGAAACCACGATCACAGCCCAAACCACGCCACAGACGACCGTCGCGCCGACCATCAGCGCGCGACGAACCGCGCGGCCAGACGCATCCATGGGGCACGGCGTGAGCGGCTCGCCGCGGAGCGAACGGCCGACATTTTGCGCATAGTGGTCACAAAACGCTGAGAGCGCCGCCTCGACCGCCGCCGGCTCGGGACGATCTTTTTGATGGCTGGACAGACAGGCCATCACCACGTCGAACAGCTGGGCATCGACAAACGCCAGCGCATCGCGTAGCTCTTCGGAATCCGGCTCAAGCCCTAGCTGCTGGGCCTGCTCGGCCGCGGCGAGCGCCACATCGGGCTCACGACGAAGCAGCTGAGTCAAATCACAACCGGGCGCATGGGCACCAATGGGATAGTCGGGCCGCGTGTCCATCTTGAGACGGTAGGGGCTCGCGATGTCGCGCGTCTTTTTGCGCGAACCCGAGGTGCCCGAAGTGCTCGGCGCGGCTTCGTATGGCGCGACGCCGGCAATGAGCTCGTAAACCGTGCTTGCCGCGGCATAGACGTCGATCGCCGGCGACATACGCAAAGCGCGCAGGTCGGGAATATCGTCGGTGAGCATCTCGGGCGGGGCATAGGCAACCGTCGCGCGACGCAGCGTGGCATAACGCTCCGTAAACGACGCCTTGCCGCCGGTACCGGCCACGGCCGACGCAGGCTCGAGCGCCAGCGACGAGCCAAAGTCGATCAGGCACAGGTCAAAGGTGCCCTCGGCAAGCTGCCGGTCAAGCGGTAGACGCGCCGTACGCACCATAATATTAGCGGGCGAGATATCGCGATGGACAAAGCCCTCACCCACCAGGCTCATACGGCAGAGCAGATCGAACAGGTCGCGACCCAGACGCGCCGCCACAAGCGGCGACAGGCGTCCGGCATCGTCCACGGCGAGTCGCGAACGCAAGCGGGCAAGTGTCTCGCCCTCGACCCATTCCATGACAATTGCAGGCACACCGTCGACCTCGCCCCAGCCATAGAGGCGGGGAAAGCCCTTAAGGCCCGAAAGGGCGCGATGGCATTCGTATTCCTCGCGAAACGCCGCCTTGAACTTGGCGACCAGCGCCTCGTGAGCGGCATCGTCGTCAAACTCATCGCGCGTCGGCAAGATGAGCTGCTTGAGTGCCACGGCCTCGCCTTGGGCGTTGACGGCACGCGTCACGCGGCCGATACCGCCACGGCGCATGGTGGCATCGTCGGCAAACAGCATCGTAAAACGACGCAGATAGGCAGGCAGTTCGTCCTGACCGAGCGCAATGGCCGGCTCAAACCCGTCGACACGCGCCAGGCGCAGGCCGACCATGGAATCGCGACCGAGCGATTGTGGTGTGGTGGATGCAAGATCGGTCATCATAGGGCAAGCGCCGCCACGTTATTGTTGAAGTTACCGAGCGCGACGTCATCATCGCCGTAATGGCCGACCCATTGACATAGGTTGGTGTAACAGCCCCACAGATTGGCATACTGCTGATACCACCTTGACCGGGGCGAGAATGTCTGACGACCGAACTCGGCTCGAATGACAAACATCTCCCCGACCAGGCTGTCGCACGGCCTGGGATCTCCCGTAGAGTTATAGGTCGAGACCACGTCATTGGCACGAGAAACATAGCCGTCGAGCATGTTGTACTTGGTCACAAGCCAACTGTGAATGCTCTCTTCCTCAGCAGCGGAAAGGCCGCCGGAGTTTGCATCGTTGTCAGTGTTGCCGCCCGTCGAGCCGCCGTTTCCAGGCCCTCCGGTAGAGGAACCCGACCCAGAGCCGCCGCCCGAACTCGATGAATCCGAGCCGGAGCCAGAAGTATCCGAGCTACCGGGCTTTCCGGACTGCTGGGCGTCCTGCTCCTTTTGCTGCTCGACCTTATTCACCGTTGCCGCCACGCTATTGTTGGACAATCGATCGATGATCTTGGTGTTGGTGAGCACGATGGTTTTGCCATTGGCAAGCGTGACTTCGTTGTCCGGGGCCTCGGCGCCGTCCGCATCGTCGGTGCCAAACACAATATGCCCGACCACACTTGCCCAAGCATATCCAGTCGTGGTGCCCAGATCGCTTTTGACCTCATGCCCCACGCGCGGTTCGCGTGCGGCATGCGCCTGCATCATGGACGGCACGGTCATGCCATAGGCAGAAACGCCAGCTATGACCAGCACCAGCGAGCACGATAGCAGTGCGTACGCCCGCGGCGCCAAGCCCAGTCGGCGTCGTATGCGCACCGCGGCGCCGCGCTTTGTCTGAGTGCCACCGGGCCGCATGCGTTCTCCTCCAACAAAAACACGCCGCTCGGGAGCGGCGCATTCATTCGAATCCATATTTGAGTGTATCAGCGAACCAAAAAGGTTGCGCAACGAATGGACAAATTAAGGATGCGAGCGGAAGCATCCATGCGATAAGCGGATACGAAGCATCTTTGTTGCACAACAAACTCACAGTCGCACGGGGAAATTATGACTACCCCGTGCGTCGCGAGGAAAACATACGGCAGGAGCAGGCTCGCCACCTAAATCGCGCGGCGGGCCTCGATGGCGCGGCCAAGCGTAAGCTCGTCGGCATACTCCAAGTCGCCGCCCACGGGAAGGCCGCTTGCCAGACGCGACACCTCGACGCCCAACGGCTTGATGGTACGGGCCAGATAGCTCGCCGTGGTCTCGCCCTCAATATTGGGGTTGGTGGCGATGATGACCTCGTGGATGTCCTCGTGGCCCAAGCGTGCCAGCAGCTCTCGAATGTGCAGCTGCTCGGGGCCAATCTTGTCCATGGGACTGATCACGCCGCCCAATACGTGGTAGAGGCCGTGGTAGCTGCCCGTGCGCTCGATCGCCTGGACATCGCGCGGCTCGCCCACCACGCAAATGCGAGTGGTATCGCGCATCGGGTCCTGGCAGATGGAGCACTCGTCGGCCGTGGCGTAGTTAAAGCAGCGGCTGCAAAAGTGGACCTCCTGCTTGACCTCCAGGATGGCCTCGGCCAGGCGGCGCGCCTCCTCGGCGTCGGCCTCCAACAGGTAATAGGCGATGCGCTGGGCCGACTTGGGACCAATGCCCGGCAGACGGCCCAGCTCATCGAGCAGTTTTTGCAGACTGTGGTTGGCACTCATATATATGCGTGTCTTAGAACGGCATGCCCGGGATGTTGAGGCCGCCGGTGATGGCGCCCATCTGCTTGTTGGCGAGCTCGTTGACGCCGCGGACGGCCTCGTTGACGGCAGCCATGATCATATCCTGCAGCATATCGACGTCCTCGGGATCGAGGGCATCGGGATCGATGGTGAGGTTGACGAGCTCCATCTCGCCGTTAACGGTCACCTTGACCATGCCGCCGCCGGCAGAGGCGTCGACGGTCTGGGACTTGAGGTTCTCCTGCGCGGCGGCAAGCTGCTCCTGCATCTTGCGAGCCTGCTTCATCATCTGCTGCATGTTCATACCGGCCATGATGGCTCCTTTACGTGCGGCCGCGCGACAAGCTGCAAGGGCAGCCGGAGCACGGCGGGACTTTCAAACTCAAAAATCGTACCACGGCGCGAGGCCAGCGAGCGGGGCGGACGTGTTCCCTCAGTCGATATACATGTCCTGGAGCGTGATGCGCCCCCAAGATTATGCAAAGTTGAATAATTCGCATCTGCATAATATTGAAAGCTAAATCTTTAGAGCCGGAATCCGACATTTTCTGCATCCAGCTAGATAACAAAATGCCGAACCGCTGCTCGAGGCGGCGCTCATGATGGCAAGGTATAATTTGATTGTCACAGACAGCAATTTGGAGGTGCCCCCATGAATGCCCCCGACGCGCTCCAAAACATCCGCTCAAAACACCCCGTTGCATATGTGGTTCTCTATCTCTTTGTCGGCTGGGCATTACTGGTTGTCATCACCCATGCTATAGCCTTTGGAGCAGAACTGCTGTTAGCCAGCTCGGACCAGCCCGTCGTCAAATGGGAAGCGACCGATGAGTGCACCGACGGAAGTCGAACCATTTACTACAACAGCCCGTCCCTCTACCAAGAGTTCAGGGTCAAGATAAAGGACTTCGAGATTGTCAATGCCGAACCGGGCTCTTTATCGACAATCGGAGCAACCGTCAACACCGAACAAGTCGAGCGCACGGACAGCCATGCGACGTATCGTATCGACCTCAGCATCCTAGGCCGACCGTCACGCACCTGTCTGCTCGAATGCGATATACGCGGCACCACGTTGCACATGTCCGAAATACAGATGCGCCCGGGCAAAGAGATCTCTTCTTGAGCAGCATACCCGCCCGCACGGTTACTCCACCGGTTTGAAGATGGTGGCCTGACCGAAGACGCTGCGGATGAGGGCTTTGGCCTCGTCCTCGGTCTGCGGGATGCTCGGGGCTGCGCCCTGGTGGCCGAAGGGGCTGCCCGCACCGGGGTTGGACTCCCAGGGAGCCGCAGGGGCGTCGTCGCTTGCGGGGGCCGCGGATGCCGCCGCAGCGGACTTGGGCGCGGACGCCGCGGCAGGCACGTCGAACGGAGGAAGATCGTCCCCGCTCGCATCGCCAGCGAAGCCGCCGACCATGGCGTCGTCGTAGGGCACCTGCTCGGATTCCCACGGCGCGGACTGCGCGACAGGCTGAGCCTTGGGGGCAGCCGAGCGCTCGGGCGCACGGGGTGCGGACTCGGTCGGGAGCTTGCCCGTGGCAGGAGCACCGGCGGGGTTGTCGGAGCGTAGCCAGGGGGCTTTGCCCAGGTCAGACGACTTGGGCGCGGGCGAGACGGGCTTGGGCGCGGGTGTCGGAGCAGCCGGTTTGGGCGCCGCGGGCTTAGGCGCCGACAGGGTCGATGCCGCTACCGGTGCCGTTTGCTGCTGCGACGCGCTGGCGCTCGAGGATACAGGGGCCGCCGAGGACACGGGTTGCGGGTCCGCAGATGCCGCAGCCCGTGCAGATGGAGAATGCTCCTCATGTTGAGGAGCCGGCGTGCCACCCCCATCCAGGACATAGTCGACGGTACGACGACCGAAGACCGCGCAGACCGTCGGCAGGACCACCGACTGCGTATCGGCGCGACCGAGCATCTTAATGGCAAAAGTCGAACCCGCGGGGAACGAGACCGTGAGCTTGGAGCCGTCGTCGGCCGTGGCGCGAGCGTTGAGCAAAAGCCCTGCATAGGAGGCCTGACGAGCCTTGACGCGCTCGATGACCTCGGCCCATTTGCGCTGGAGCTCGCCGGCGTCCTCAACCGCGGGGGTCTCGACGGCGCCGGCGGCAGCAACCTGAGCGGCTTTGTTGGACTGGGGCTTAGGTGCCGGAGCGGTGGCAGGCGCGGGGACCGCAACGGGCTGAGGCGTCGGAGCCGGCGCAGGCTGAGGTGCAGGCGCTGCAGGCTTGGAAGCTGACACGGACGCAGAACGGGGCGCAGGCTGAGCCGTCGGAGCGGCAGCACCACGGTCCCAAGGCATACCGCCCTGGCGCGCGGACGTAGCAGCGGGGGCAGCGGATGCCGCCGGGGCGGCAGCGCGGGCGCCCGAAATGAGCGTCGGCTGTTGGGCAGCAGCGGGTACGGATGCTGCAGGCGCGGCGGCCTGAGCAGCAGCCACGCTCGCCGGCACGGCGGCGTTGGCAACCATGGCCTCCAGGCGTGCCACGCGCTCGGCCAATGCCTCAATCGTTATATCAGCCTCGGGACGTGCCAGACGCGTGCAGGCAATCTCGAGCACCAGGCGCACGTCGCTCGCGCCCCTCATCTCCAGTGCGGCATCGTCGAGCACTGTCAGCACACGGGCCAGGCGGTCGGCAGGATGCTCGCCAAAGGCAGCGGCCTCGGCAGCAAGCGCCTCGGCCTGCTCGGAGCCGCCCTCAAACAGCTCGGCACGGGCACCGGCAACGCAGGCAACGTACACGTCACGCACATGCGCCACCAGGTCGCGCGTCAGCTCCAGCAGGTCGTTTCCTTCCTCGACCTGCGCACGGATCAGTCCATACAGCTCGGCAACATCGCAATCGGCAATGGCGCGGGAAAACTCGCCCAGAATCTGGTCCGAAACCTCGCCTAAAAGCGAGCGGGCGTCGTCCGCATGCACAGAACCGTTGCCAAAGACGCTCAGCTGCTCCAGCGTGGACAACGCGTCGCGCATACCGCCCTTGGCATGGCGCGCCACGATGGCGAGTGCCTCGTCGTCGTAATCGAAGCCCTCCTGCTCGCACACGTAGGACAGGCGATGCTCGATATCCTCGTTGCCGATGCGGTGGAAATCGAAGCGCTGGCAGCGCGAGAGGATGGTCTCCAGAATCTTTTGCGGGTCGGTGGTGCACAGCACAAAGATCACGTGCGCCGGCGGCTCCTCAAGCGTCTTGAGCAGCGCGTTGAACGCCGCCGTCGTGAGCATGTGGACCTCGTCGATGATATAGATCTTGTACTTGCCGCGCACCGGGGCAAAGTTGACGGAGTTGATGATCTCCTCGCGCACATTGTCCACGCCCGTGCGGCTTGCGGCATCGAGCTCGTAGACATCCGGGTGGTTGCCCTCGGCAATGAGCTCGCACTCCTCGCAAGTACCGTCGGGCATGCAGCCGCTTGCACCCTCGGCGCGCGCTGCCTCGGCATTACGGCACAGCAGCGCCTTGGCCAGAATGCGCGCCATGGTGGTCTTGCCCGTGCCGCGCGGTCCGCAGAACAGGTACGCGTGGGACAGGCGTCCCTCGGTGATGGCGTGCTCGAGCGTCGAGACGATATGCTGCTGGCCCACCACGGAGTCGAAGGTGAGCGGGCGATACTTTCGGTACAACGATTCCATGGGTGCTCCCCCGGGTATACTGAGTCTTGTTGCCGCGACGGCCATGCGGTCGCACGGCATACTGCATTCATAATAACCCGTACGGCGAGCCCGCCGCGATAGGAGTCCAAAGAGCATGGCAGACGCAGAGAGCAACCTCGTTCCCTCCGAAGCAGCCGACCAGGTCGAGGTCGCGCTCGAGGAGCAGGCCGCAGCCGATGACGGCATCCTGTACCTCAACGAGTACCAGTACGAAAACGACCTGGTCACCGACTTCGCCCGCCTGATCGCCTCGCCCAGGCGTCGCGGCTCGCTGTATGTCGCCGCGGCAATTGCCGCGCTCATCGGCATCGGCATGCTGGTGGCCGGCGGCAACTGGATCAAGTTTGGCGTCGTGTTGATCGTGTTCGGCGCCTTTTTGGCCTGGTGGAGCAAAAACCTGCACCACACCCTCGCCCGCGACTTTATCGATTCCGTCGAGGCCGACGAGTCCATGGGTGGCCGCTATCGCCGCGTCACCGCCAACGAGGACGGCCTGATGGTTTGGGGCAAGAGCGGCAAGTCGCAGTTTTTCCCGTTTGAGAAGCTCGACCACGTACTCGACGGTGAGCGCATCTTTGTGGCCATGTTCGCCGACCAGGGCGTGACGATCCCCAAGGACACCTTCGTCCGTGGCGATGCCGAGCAGTTCGGCCCCTTCCTCAAGGCCCGCATCAACAAAAAACTCCGCATCGAGACCAAGCGCAAGAAGATGAAGGCAGAAAAGGCCGCTGCCGAAGCCAAACAGGGCGACAAGCCCCAGGAGACCAAGCGCAAGCAGAAGAAGAACAAGAAAAAGCGCTAAGGCCAAGCCAGGCAGGCAGCCTCGCATCCCGCTATCCTCCCCATGCACCCGAGCGTGCTACACTAGCAGCATCTATGCCACCGCGAACGGCTCGGCTCCGCGCCCGCCACTCGCAAACGAACTTTAAACGCACGAGGGGTGGCCATGCCGCTTTTCTCGCAACATACCGCCCGGTTCTCGCCGGACGTTCCCTTGGAGGGCACCAGCTCTCGCGAGCTGCTCAAGCGGTACCAGCCGCTCGAGACACTTGCGACCGGCGGTTTTGGCTCCATCGAGATCTGCCGCGACACGCACCTGCGCCGCCGCGTCGCCATTAAGCGCATCCCCCTTATCAACGGTGCCGGCATGCCCGCCAGCGACATCATGGATGTCCTGCGCGAGGCGCACACCGCCGCCATGCTTCAACATCCCAATATCGTGCAGGTCATCGACTTTACGCACGACACAGCCTATGCCTACCTGGTTATGGAATATGTCGATGGCATGTCGCTGGCCGAGTTTTTGCACCGCGTGGACGGCCACTCACTTACCTTTGACGAGGCCGCGGCCATTGCCGATGCCCTGGACCAGGCGCTCACCTTCGCCCATAGCAATGGCGTACTCCACCTGGACATTAAGCCCGCCAACGTGCTCATCGACCACTCGGGCAATGTAAAGCTCACCGACTTTGGCATGGCGCGACTGTCGTCCGCCGGTGGCTTTGGCGGCTCGCGCGGCGGCACCATCGGCTACATGCCGCCCGAGCAGCTCGATATCGAGACCGGCACGGTCGATGAGCGCGCCGATGTCTTTGCCCTCGCCTGTGTGATCTACGAGGGCCTGTGCGGCAGCGCCCCCTTTATGGCGGCCACGCCCGCCGACTCGCTCGACCGCATCATCGGCGGCGCCACCTATCCCAGCGAGCTGATACCACACTTCCCCCCGGGAGCCGAGGCCGCGCTCATGAGCGCGCTCTCCCCCATGCCGCAGGACCGCCCCAACAGCATCGAGGCATTTTGCGACCAGCTCCTTGCCGGTCTGGGCAGCGTACGCGAGGGCCGTCGCAGCCTGGAACAAATGGTTGGCGAGCTTTCGGATGACGAGCAGGAGCTCGACGATATCGAGCCGTCGCACTACGAGGACGAAGCCATCGAGGTCGACCCCGCACTTGGCTGGGCGGGCACGCGCTGGAGCCATGCGCGCGACTACACCATGCGCGCTATCTCGGCGCTGGCGTGCGGCACCTTTAGCTTTTTGCTGATGCAAACGGCCGGAGTCGCGACGCTTCCCGGCCTGGTCATTGCGGCTATCGCGATCGGAGCGGCAGCTGGCCTGGCCCCCCAGATCGGCTCGGCCATCTCGGCTGTGGGCTTTTTGGTGCTCATGGCCAACGCCACCATGCAGGCGCAGGGCATCCTGTCGATGCTGCCGGTCGCGGTGATCTTTGCCGCTGCCATGTCCGGTTGGTGGATCGCCTGGGGTCGCACCGAGGCTGCCGCGAGCGCCGCGCTCACCTGTGCACTCGCGCTTGGCTGTCTGACCGGCAATACCTTCCTGGCAGCTGGGGTCGCCGGCGGCGTCGCGTCATTTTGGCTCGGCCCGGCAAGCGCCGCCGCGGCAACGGGCATGGGCGCGCTTTTTGCCCGTCTGGCCACGGTCGCGCTTTCAGCCGGAGGCGTGCTGGGGCTCGGTAACGTTGCCGCAGCGCTGGGAGACCCGCTCCTTTGGGCTGCCTTTGGGCTGGTCGCGGCAACTGCCGCAGCGTCATCCGCGCTGCTCAATGCCCATGCCAAGCGTGCCGATCAGGGCTCAAACCTTGCCGCAATCGCCGCCATCGCTGTCACCGGCATCGGCTGCGCAGCGGCGTCCTGTCTTGCACACCATATGGAAATTGCCAGCCTTGCAGCCGCGGTCATCGCCAAGGCGGCGGTTGCGGGAATCCTATCCTCTATAATCGTTGGGATATGCCTATATTTGCTCGGATACCAAAGAACCTATACGGAGAGTGATCTTTCGTGAACTTCCTGAACATCTTCGAGGACCACGTGGCCGGCATCTTCGGTGCCACCCGTGCCCCGTTCTCCTTTAAGAAGCTTGCCAAGCAGGCCGCTCGCGACATGGAGGATCAGACTCTGGTGATCAACGGCGTCAACACGGCGCCGGCACTCTATACCATCCTTATCGCCGCCGACGACGATCCCATGCTCGCCCCGTTCTACCCCGAGCTTTCGCGCGAGGTCCGCGAGTTTGTGAAGGCGCAGGCCGAAAAGCGCCGCTATGTCTTTGTCGGCGAGCCCCTCGTGCGCTTTATGATCGATCCGCAGCTGCGCGCCGGCAAGTTCTCGGTCTTTGCCGAGAACGTCGATGCGCCCACGCTCGGCCGCCTGTACGAGGAAGAGCGCGCCTACCAAAACGGCCTGGGACAGAACAACTCGGCCGCAAGCCGTGCCGCCAGCGCCCCGCGCGCCGGCCAGCAGCAGTTTGCTGCCCCGCAGCAGCAGCGCCCCGCCGCCATGCCCCAGCAGCAGCCGACGCCTCGCGCCGCCGCTCCCGACCCGCTTGCCGTGGCAGATCCCTTCGCGCCTAGCGTCCCCGACCCCGCCGCCGCACCCGTCCCGGTGCCGCAGACCGTCTCGCGCGACGCGCTTGCCGGCATGGGCGGAGCCGCCGCGACCGGTGCCGCCGTGGGCCTAGGCGCCGCAGCCGGCATCGCCTCCAACATGGCGAGCACTCGCGCCCCGCAGCGCCCGCTCGCCCAGCTCGTCGACGTCGTGAGCGGCGAGAGCCATAGCATCACCTCCGCACAGGTGACCATCGGTCGCGAGCGCTCAGTTTCCGACATTGCCCTGCGCGACCCCAACGTGTCGCGCCGCCACGCCCAGCTCACCTTTACGGGCTCGGATTGGTCGATCGAGGACCTCAATTCCACCAACGGCACGCTCGTCAACAACCGCCGCATTACGCGCTGCCCGCTGCGCAACGGCGACCTGCTGACGTTTGGCCTGAGTACCTTTGAATTTAGGGGATAGTCGCTTATGAACATCGATATCGTCCTTTTTGCAGGCCGCATCGTCCTGGTCGCCCTGCTCTATATCTTCCTGTTCGCCGTCATGAAGACCGGCGTGGGACTTGTGCGCGGGCAGCGCCGCGACTCGGCTATCTGGACGATTGATGTGGACAAGGGTCCGCGCGGTATCCGCGGCATCCACGTAGACATGCTCGGCCCCGTCATCGTCGGCCGCTCGCCGTCTTCGGACATCTGCATCAACGAGCCGTTTGTCTCGGCCTCGCATGCGCGCTTTTCGCTGCAGGGCCCGGCGCTCATCATCGAGGACCTCAACTCGCTTAACGGCACGCTCGTCAACGGCCGCCAGCTCGTGGAGCCCGCGACGCTGCGTGAGGGCGACGAAGTCCAGATTGGCGACGTGGTCATGAAGGTGAACCGTCGATGATCGACGAGGAGAACAAGTCCGCAACCATGACCGAGGCACCGGCTGCCGCCGCAGCCGCACCGGCCCACGCCGCTCCGGCGGGCTCCGCACCCGTGGAACCCGAGGACACCGTGTTCTCCCTGCCTCTTTCGCATGTAACGCATGATATTTCGGATCTCGCCGATAACGAGGACGAAGAGGATGCCGTAGCGGCGCCCATCGGCGCACATGCTGCGGAACAGCCCACAGCGCCCGAAGCAACCCCGGCGCCGGTTCACTTTGCAGAGCCCGTCGCCGCGGCAATCAACGAGAGCACTGCGGTGTTTGCGGCACCCGAGCCCGCCGCGCCGGCGTTTCCCATAGCCCCGGCATCCGAGGTTGCGCCCGCGTCTACGCCGGCGCCCGAGCCTATAGACGTCAGCCCGCAAGATGACGAGTCGACCGCCCGCGTTTCCGAGGAGCCCGACTCCCCGGACACCGGAGATTCCGAATCAAACGCCGAGACAAACACCGTCTCTCCCGGTGACACAGCAGAGATCGACGTTGCCGCCGTTGAGGCCAAGCTCAAAGACCCCGGCTCGACCATGAGCTTTGAGCCCCTGACCGAGGAGCGCATCGAGACCGACTCGACCTATGATGCCGGCACCACCACGCAACTCATGTGGGGCGCCCGCTCCGACGTTGGCTGTGTGCGCCCGCACAATGAGGATTCCTACCTGGTGCAGTCGCCGCTCTTTTGCGTATGCGACGGCATGGGCGGTCACGCCGCCGGCGAGGTAGCCTCCTCTATCGCTGTCGAGACCATTGCCAAGACAGCTCCTCAGTCTGCCGACGCCGCACGCCTGGCGGCAGCCGTCGAGGCCGCCAACGCCGCCGTAATCGAGGCTGCCTTGAATGGCCTGGGCAAGCCCGGCATGGGCTGCACAGCCACTTGCGCCTATATCGAAAACGACACGCTTGCCATCGCCCACGTGGGTGACTCTCGCGCCTACCTGCTCCACGAGGGCACGCTCATCCGCGTGACCCGCGACCACTCCTACGTGGAGGAGCTCGTGGACGCCGGCGAGATCACGGCAGACGAGGCTCGCGTCCACCCCAACCGTTCGGTCATCACCCGCGCGCTGGGCTCGGACCCCGCTATGTATGCCGACCACTTTACTCTGCATATCGAGGAAGGCGACCGTCTGATCCTGTGCTCCGACGGCCTTTCGAGCATGATTCCCGATAGCGATATCGAGAACATCGCCACGCAGTCCTCAACCGCGCAAATCTGCGTCGACAACCTAGTGGACGCGGCGCTTGCCGCCGGCGGCCACGACAACGTGACCGTAGTAGTCGTTGACCTGGTTGACGATGGCGTTATGCGCGAGGCGCAGCGCGTGCGTCGCCGCAACATTACTATCGCCGCCATCCTGGCCCTCGTCTTTGTGCTGGCAGCTGGCATCTGGGCCTACACGGGTGTCACCGGCTCCCACTTCCTGGGGACCCACCAAGGGAATGGCGCCGGCTGGCGGGGGCCTCCCCGGCAGGC
>CABTZM010000007.1 GCA_902489295.1 uncultured Collinsella sp. | reverse complement strand
GGGAGCCGATCTCGAGTGCACTGGAATGGTCGATCGTCACGCCCAGGATAGTCGCCGAGCGCGTAACAATCTGCGCGAGTTCCTCGACCGTGTAGTAATCCAGGCGATATGAAATGCCAAAGCGGTCGCGCAACGGGCCGGTCAACATGCCTGAGCGGGTCGTTGCTGCTACCAGCGTAAACTTGGGGATATCCAGGCGAATCGAGCGCGCCGCCGGACCCTTGCCAATCACGATATCGAGGGCAAAGTCCTCCATCGCGGGGTACAGGACTTCCTCGACCGAACGGTTGAGGCGGTGGATCTCGTCGATAAACAGCACATCACCCGGCTGCAAGTTAGTAAGGATGGCCGCCAGGTCGCCGGTGCGCGCAATAGCGGGGCCGCTCGTCGTCTTGATCTGAGCGCCCAGCTCGTTGGCGATAACCGTAGCCAGCGTGGTCTTGCCCAGACCCGGAGGGCCCGAGAAGATCACGTGGTCGAGCGTCTCGCCACGGCTCTGCGCCGCTTCGATCAACACGCGCAGGCTCTGCTTGATATGCTCCTGGCCGCAGTAATCGTCCAGGCGCTGGGGGCGCAAAGTGCGATCGACATCGAGGTCCTCGGCCGTCAGCTCCGAGCCCACCATGCGCTCGCCGTGCGCCATGGATGCCGCCGGCGAGTTGCCGGGCGTCGTCCACAGGTCCTGAGAGTCATCGGCTTCCCACATCACGCATCCATTCCGAGTCGCTTAAGCGCCGCGCCGAGCAAATCCTCGACACGCATATCCTGCCCATCATACCCGCTCAGAGCGACATCGGTCTCCTGCGGGCTAAAGCCCATGGAAAGGAGTGCCGCACGGGCGTCATCGATCGCCGAAGGAGCGGCGGCGGGCACGGGCATCGCAACCTGACCGGGGATCGCATCGACCGGCACAAAGCCCTTGTCCTTGGCAAAGGTGCTCTTGAGCTCCAAGATGAGGCGCTGGGCGGTCTTTTTGCCCACGCCGGGCACCTTGGCCATGCCCTTGTCGTCCTCGGCCATCACCAGGGAATACAGCTGTCCCACGGTATAGGTGGAAAGCACGGCGAGCGCCAAGCGCGGGCCAACGCCCGAGACGGACACAAGCCGGTCGAACATCGTGCGCTCATCCTTAGAGGAAAAACCGAAAAGTGTCATAGCGTCCTCGCGCACCTGCATACGGGTATAGAGGCGCACCTCACCGCCGGGCGTAGGCAGCGTGGCCGCAGTGCCGCCAGAAATGCCGAGTTCAAAGCCAACGCCCGACACGTCGACGACAGCAGAGCTCATCGTGGCCTCGACAAGCGTTCCGCGGAGCTGGGAAATCATCAGTATCCGGTTCCTCTCTGTTGATAGAACTCGCCACCGGTGAGGGCGCGGGTGCGGCTGAGGTTTACGTGGCAGATGGCGCAAGCCAGGGCATCGGCGGCATGGTCGGGATGAGGGTCGTGGTCGAGCTGCGTGAGCGTGCGCACCATGTAGGCGACCTGCCGCTTGTCCGCGGCGCCGGTACCCACCACAGCCTGCTTGATCTGCATAGGCGTGTACTCGCCGATCTCGAGCGCGCACTCCGAAAGCGCCACGAGCGCGGCACCGCGGGCATGCGCCGTGGGGATTGCCGAGCGGACATTAGCGCCAAAGTAGATGCTCTCGATGGCAGCGGTATCGGGTCGATAACGCTCCACGACGCCCTTGAGGTCGCGGGCGATATGCGACAGGCGCACCGCGAGCGGACTACCCGCGCTGGTCTCGATGCAGCCATAGGCACGGCAGCGAACCTCGCCACGCCGCTCCTCGATAATCCCCCAACCCGTATGAGCCAAACCGGGGTCGATACCCAAAATGACCAAGCCAACCTCCCCTCATCTTTTGCCAAGCACAAGGCAAGGCCCCGCACATCATTCACGAACGTCTGTTCTAGAATAACACAACGGGGGCAAAGTGCTTAAAGCAAGATAGATTCGGCAGAAGCAATGTGTGTAAGAGAATCTCTCCCGCAATGTTTCCGTCTGCCCTAGTTCTGGCTAAAGAACGGGAACTGCCTCGGATCCACCGGCGGATGCGGCATCGGTCCGCCCTGGGGCCCACCCTGCGGGCCACCCTGGCCGCCCATCATCTTATCGATGGCGTCCTGAACCTCGCCCTCGAACTTTTTCATTCCCTCGTGCAAACGACGTTGACCGTCCTCAGAGCGCAGCTCCTCCATCTGCTCGGGCGAGATACCCAGTAGCTCACCCAGCACGCCCATCATCTCGTTTCGCATGCGCTCGCTCGTATCCTCGTCAGCAAAACGGCGCACCTCGGCGCGCGCCAGCGAATCGACCGTCATACGCTCCTTGCCGTTAAGCCCCAGGTCGGACCACGCGAGCATGTACGGCCAGGAGCGCTCGGCAAACGAACGGGACGAAACGATCGGCGCCGTCGGCAACATACGGCGGGCAGCCTCGGCCTGACGCACGAGTATCAGCAGCAGCGAGCAGGCCTCAGGCTTGCCAGCGGCCATCGGGATATCGTCGAAAGATCGATTGCGATCCACGTGCGCCTCGAGCGCGCCATCGACCTCACCCGGCTCAAGCCCGCCGAGCAGCTGCGCCGCGCGGTCGAGCATATCGACCGGGCCGTCGAGCGTCGAGAGCGCCTGCGCCAGCACTCGCTCCATACAATCTTCCACCGCGTTGAGCGTCACGAGCTCTTGGGGCACCACGGCAGACGTGCGGTTGCGCACGCGCGCCACAAACTCAAGCGTCGACAGGTACACATCGCCAAAGGGCGCATAATCGCCCTGGTAGCCGCCGCAAAGCGCTGGCGCCGCCAGCGCGTACTCGGTTTTGGACAGCGGGCTCAGCGCCATCGCACCCAACTCGAGCGCCGTGTCCTCCAGCATGAGGCCCAGCGTGCGCGAGCGCAGACGCTCGGCATCGCCCGTCGACACGTCGCGATCGAGCACACGCGCCGCATCCGGCGCATCGCGCTCGACGGTGCGAATGTGCAGACGCCCGGCGATGGCGCGGACGGCGGCACAGCGGGCAGCCTCGGCCTCTTCCTGCGCCGGCGTAAAGATACGGTTGCGCCCCAGCACCAGGCCAATCACATTACGCGGGCCCAGAGCGTCGACGGCCAGCGCCGCCAGCAGGGACGACGGCAAGTCGCCCTCGAGTGCCACCACAGCACGCGACGCACCGTGGGCTCGGGCGTTGTCGCGCACGGCGAGCACCAGCGCCTGCCACAGCCACTCCTCGGAACGGAACTCGGGCACTTCGTGATCTTCCAGGGCATCGAGCATCACGCCGCGCTGAATCTCCTGAACCAGCAGGCTCTCCTCAAAACACGGCGCCTGGGCCACCACGCGACCACAGTCGTCGAGCACAAACGAACCGCCGGTATACACCGACTCGTCATAGGCACCGACCGGCGCCATGCAGGCAAACCACACGCTGCGCTTGGATGCGATCTTGCGGTAGGCGCCGCTGCGTACGGCGGCAATGGCGGCAGTCTCGCGGTCGGTCATGTCAAACGCGTTGAATTGGAAATACGCAATGAGGTCAACACCGGTCGGCAACATCTCGAGTTCGCGGTCCAAGTCAAAAATCACGGCGATGCGCACGCCGTCCACGTCGAACACCGGCGGCGCCCAACGCGTGTCGTTGTTCTCACCACGCTGCAGGGCAATGCTCGAACGCGCCGGCACCACATGACCGTCCTTGAGCATCATGTAGTCGAGCAGCGGCTGGCCCTCAAACGAAACCGCCGCGGGCACGATGCAGATCATGTCAAGCTCCTGGATACGCTCGGCGACACCAGTCAAGCCGGCAAGCATGTCGTGCTCAAAGTCGGCAGTGCCCACCAGGCCCCCGGGCATGGCGCCCATAAAGAGCGGAGCCGGAACGCACAGCACGCGCGCCCCGCGCTCGTGGGCCAGACGAGCCTGGTCCTCGATGCGGCCGCAAATGCCCTCAATATCACCCAGCCGCATATCGATCTGTGCAAGCGCGAGCTTCATGGCTCAGCCCTTTCCGTCGTAAACCATCGAAATCGTAGTAAAAGCGCCGGCCGCATGATGCAGTCGGCGCTCGCATGTGCATATGCTAGCTATGATACCCCGAGCGGGGGCGCGCTCCTAGAATGTCGCGGACCACAGCCCATGCAGGTTGCAGTAGGCATAGACGGTACCGGTCTTGGAACCGCCGGCAAAAAACGTCGCGGGCTTCATGCCGGGCTCAAGGTAATGGACCTCTAAGCGGCCCTCGGCCTCAAGGGCGATCCACTCAATATAGTGCTCGGGCAGGCTGGGGTGCTCGACCGAGCCAACGCGTGCGCGAATCACGTGACCGTCGCGCTCGGTCTCGACAACAGGCACGTGCTTCTCGTGCGCCGCGTCCTCAGTGTTTGCGGTCAGTTCCGTGCAACCGGCAGGGGTTGCAACGTCGTTGCCAAGGGCGGCAATGAGCTTACCGTCGGGGTCCTTAAAGAATTTCGCCATGATGTTCTCCTTTGCTGACGTGCCAATGTTCTTGATGGTTCTTATGCCCAAAGGCAGACAAACCATCCACGGCATTGCAAATGAACACATAACGGGCGGGGACGATGGGGCAGCGTGCGCTATCCGCCCTGGCGGCCCCACCCGAGCGGGTTAGCGCCCGTCGCCGCCCAGCAGCGCCAGAACATCTTCGCGGGTAAACAGCGCCGAGGAGATGCCGTCGCCGCCGAGCACGCTGTTGACCAGGTCGCGTTTGGACTCCTGCATCTGCATGATGCGCTCCTCGATCGTGTCCTTGGCGATGAGCTTGTACACGGTCACGGTATGTTGCTGGCCAATACGGTGCGCGCGGTCGGTCGCCTGGTCCTGCGCTGCCACGTTCCACCACGGGTCGTAGTGGATGACCACGTCGGCCGCCGTCAGGTTGAGGCCCACGCCGCCCGCCTTGAGCGAAATCAAAAAGACCGGAACCTCGCCCGCTTGGAACTGCGCGACCATCTTGGCGCGGCTCTCCTTAGACGAAGCGCCCGTGAGCTTAAGGAAGGTGATGTCCTCCTTGGCCAAGCGCTTACCGATGATATCGAGCATACCCGTAAACTGGCTGAACAACAGGATGCGATGCCCGCCGTCGAGTGCGCCGTGCACGAGCTCCATACACGTATCGAGCTTGGCGCTCCCCGCCTTGTAATCCTCGTAGTGTAGACGCGGGTCGCAGCAGATCTGGCGCAGCTTGGTGAGCTCGGCGAGCACCTTGAGCTTGTCCTTCTTAAACTCCCCAGCCTCGCGGTGCTGCACCTGCTGGGCGATGCGGTCCTGGTTGGCCAGGTAGAGCTTGCGTTGCTCGCCGGTAAGCTGTGCCATCACCGTGTCTTCGATCTTTTCGGGCAGGTCGGCCACCACGTCTTCCTTAACGCGACGCAGCACAAACGGCGACACGAGCGCCTGCAGGCGAGCGGCGCTATCGCCCTCGGCATGCTCGACGGGGCTCTCAAAGCGCTTGGCAAACGACTCGCGCGTCCCCAAAAGGCCCGGCATCAAAAAGTCGAAGATGCTCCAGAGCTCGGACAGGCGGTTTTCGATGGGCGTGCCCGTCAGGGCAAAGCGCACGCCGGCAGGCAGGCGCTTGGCGGCGCGCGCCACCTGCGTGAGCGGATTTTTAATGTACTGTGCCTCATCGAGCACCACGCGGGCAAAATCCTGCTCGACGTACTCGTCGATATCGCGCCGCATAAGGTCATACGACGTCACGACCACGCTATGCTCGGCCACGCCGGCGATCTGCACGCGGCGTTGAGCCTTGGCGCCCACAATGGCGCACACATCGAGCGACGGGGCAAAGCGCTCCAGCTCGGCAGTCCAGTTGTACACGAGTGAGGCCGGGCATACCACGAGCGTGGGCTTGGTGTCCCCCGCCTCCACGCGCGCCAGAATATGCGCAATCATCTGGAGCGTTTTGCCCAGGCCCATGTCGTCGGCCAAGATGCCGCCAAGGCCCAGGTGTTCGAGCGAGCCGAGCCACTGGTATCCGTCGACCTGGTAGCCGCGCATCGTTGCCTTGAGCGATGCCGGCACCGTAAAGTCCATCTTGCCGAGCGTATCCAGGCGCTCGACGGTACGGCGGAACGCAGCGTCGCGATCGGCCTCGAGCGCCGGCGTGCGTGCGAGCATGCTGTCGACGAACAGGGTGCTCGACGCGGGAAGCGACACGCCGTCGAGCAGGTCGACGGCATCGACGCCCAGATCTTCGGCAAGGCCAAACGCGGCGCGCGCCCCCTCGTCCAGGCGAATGATGTCGCCGGACGTAAGGCGCGCAAACGTTTGATGGCGCTTGTACGAATCGAGATAGACGGCAAGGTCCGCGGCCGAAAGCCCGCTCGCGCCCAGCTCGACATCGAGCAGATTGCTCTTAACGGTCGCACGAACCGAGAGCTTGGGCGCGGGGCGGACCGAGATCTGGCGCAGACGGTCGCTGAGCATGACCTCACCCAGTTCGGACAGGGCGGACAGGCCCTCGGTCAGCAGGCAGAACAAGCGGGCGTCATCGCGCTCCTCAAACGCCAGACCGCCCTCGTAGAAATCGAAGTACAGGGCCGCCGTATCCATAGCGCGAAACTCCGCCACCTCGTCGCGGGGCGGCACGCCGGGACGTTGCTCTTCAAAGGGACTGCCCGGAGCACCCAGGCCAAAGAGATCCGCCGACCAGTCGCCGTAGGTAACCGTAATCTTGCAGGTCACGAGCCCATCGTCGACGCCGATTGCCATGGCAAAGCTCGGCTCGGGCGCCACGGCATCGAGCGCAGCGGGCGCGGTAAGGTCGGTATAGTCGCGCAAAATGGGCAGCGCCATACGGCAGAACTCCCCCACCTGCTCGGCGGCAATATGGGCGGGCGTACGGCACGGCAGCAAGCGCGACAAAAAAGGTGCGGCATGCTGAGCAAATGCAGCGTCGGTACGGCGCGCGCGGCGCGTGTCAACCAAGTAGGCGGCATCGCCCGACGCAAAGCAGTACATATCGGCGGGCAGGCGCAGGTCATAGCTACCACCAGCCGCCGGCGCGATTTTGGCGGCAAGCAGCGGTGGGCGCTTAGCGGATGCCTCGTCCTCCCCTTGCGGAGACAGCTCAACCGACACGTCGTAGGTGCGATGCGTCGTCATCCCCCGCGACCAGGCGGGCTCAAAGGAGATGGTCTGGCCGCGCAGCAGGTCCAGCACATATACGATGCTATGCTCGGACAGCGGCAACTGACGCTCGGCAACAAAACCACTGCGGGCAAAGTCGTACGACGCCGAACGCGAGCTTGTGATGTCATCGAGATAGGCAACTGTCGTCGCAACAAGGTTGAGCAGCTTTGCCGATGTTTCGTCAAAGGCCTCAGCTGAATGGACAAACGTGAGCTTCTTGCCATAGGAGAACGTGCCGCCGCGCACGTAGGCATCGGCCATGCCGTCGATGTCCTTGACCACGTAGGAGACCGATCCACAGCGAATGCGGAACTCGAGCGCCCAGCTAAAGCGGTCAGCGAACAGCGGATTGTAGTACGGCACCAACGAGGGCTCCAACGCCGCTTTGGGGGCGTCGGGATCAACGGCACCGGCAAGCTTGCGGCGCATGCTCGCCAGCTCATCCATGCGCGCGTCCGAAAGATCGGAAAGCGCCGCCACAAGGCTCGGGCTCGTGGGGACGGGCGCCGGGAAGGGAAAGTTGGGGTTGACGGCCGGCGCGGCGGACGCGGCGCGCGCGGGCTGTTTCGGCTGCGCCGTAAACGTGCGAACCGGCGTGCGCAAACCTTCGACGGGCTCGGCGCCGCTGGCATCCAAATACGCCAGCGCCGTGGCAATAGCGTGCTTACACATACCGGGATAGCGGTATGCGGCGGGGCAGTCGCAGTCGTAGTCGATAACCTCGTGCTCGTCCATGTCGAGCGCCACGTGCGTCTTGTACAGGTCACCGCGCGAGCCGCGCACCGTGCCCTCGACCGTCACGTTTTTGGAGAAGCGCGAGCCGCTGTCCTCGATCGACAGCACGGCACCGTTGAGCATGAGCGAACGCCCCTTCATAAAGGTGCCGCTCAACGCCGCCTCTTTGCGAAGCGCCTGCACAAACGTCCCCTGCGCCATCACTTCCTCCAATCTCACCCGGGGTAGCTTAGATCACCGTCACGCGACCCTGGTTACCCACAATGGCCTTGGCCTCGGCCAGCAGCGGAATCGAACGCGCGTTGACCTTGGCAGGTACCTCGGCACGCAGCACGCGCCCGTCCACCTGCTCGATAAAGATCTCCACGCGGTCGCCGCCCGGATTAGCGGTGAGCACCGTGGCCAGGCGCGCCATATTGCCCTGGCTAAAGCGGCTGTTGGGCACCATGACCTCAAACACCTTGGGCTTGTTGTTCTCCTCGTTAAGCTCGAGCGGCACGATCTCCTGCGCGATGATCTGGTCGCCGCGGTCCGAGCGCTCGAGCTTGCCCTTAATGCGCACAAAGGCATCGGACAGCTGCGCGCCGGTCTCGGGATCGACCTCGCCGTACAGATACCCCTCGGCCTCCTTATAGGTCTTGGGGAACACGACGACCGTGGCCTCGCCTTCCATGTCCTCGAGCTGCACGATGCCCATGGGGTCGCCGTTTTTGGTCACGCGCTTGGACACGCTCGAGACCATGCCGGCCCACCACAGCGCCTTACCCTCGGGAATCTCCTGGTTGATGGTGCCGCCCGTGGGGTTTTGCACTTCGTAGCCGGTGTCGATCTGCGAGAACGAGAAGTCGCGCGCTTTGCTGAGCGCGTACTCAAACGGGCGCAGCGGATGGTCCGAGACGTAAATGCCCAGAACCTCCTTCTCCTGGCTCAGTTTAAGGTGGCGGTCCCACTCCTGGCCGTCCGGATCGGGCACGCTGACCTCGAAGCCCGAGCCCTCAACGTCGCCGAACATGTCGAAGAACGAGGTCTGGCCACTCGCACGGTCCTTTTGACGCTTCACCGCGGCATCGATGATGTTCTCGGGATTGTTCTTGTCCACAAAGTGCATCATCTGACGGCGCGGATAGCCCGTGGAGTCGAAGGCACCTGCCTTGATAAGCGATTCGATCACGCGACGGTTGGCCTGGCTCGAGTCCACGCGATCGACAAAGTCGTGCAGCGTCTTAAACGGGCCGCCCGCCTCGCGCTCGGCGATAATCGCCTGCGCCACGCCGGTGCCCACGCCGCGGATGCCAGCCAGACCAAAGCGCACGCCTTCCTTGGTAGCCGTGAACTCGGTGCCGGACTCGTTGACGTCTGGCGACAGCACGGGGATGCCGTCGTGACGGCACGCCGAGACGTAGTGCACGATCTTGTCGGTCTTGCCCGTATAGGACGTCAGAACAGCCGCCATGTACTCGTGCGGATAATGCGCCTTGAGCCATGCCGTCTGCATAACCAAAATGGCGTAACCGGCGGAGTGCGACTTGTTAAAGGCGTAGGACGCAAACTCAAGAACATCGTCCCAAATCTTCTGGGCGACCTCACGCGTGTAGTTGTTCTTGATGGCGCCGTTCATCCAGTGGTCGTAGGTGGTCTCGTCCGAGCCATCCTCCCAGTGCAGCACCGTCGACGTGAGCAACTTGATCTTTTTCTTAGCCACGGGCTTACGGATACGCGAGTCCGATTCGCCCTTGGAGAAGCCACACATCTCGACGGAGATGAGCATAACCTGCTCCTGGTAGACCATGGTGCCGTAGGTTTCGCCCAGGATGTCGTCCAAGCGGTCGTCGTAGGAAACCGCCGGCTCCTTGCCGTTCATACGGTTGATGTAGGACGAGACCATGCCGGCGCCCAGCGGGCCCGGGCGGTACAGGGCGATCAATGCTACGACGTGCTTGTACTCGGTGGGCTTCATGTTCTTGATCGTGGCCGTCATGCCGGCGGACTCGACCTGGAAGACGCCGGCGGTGTGGCCGGAACCCATGAGCTTAAAGATCTCGGGGTCGTCAAAGGGAATCTCTTCCTCTTTGATGTCGATGCCAAAGTTCTTTTTGATGTTGGCCTTTGCCTTGGAGATAACCGTCAGCGTACGCAGGCCCAGGAAGTCCATCTTGAGCAGGCCCATGTCGGCGACGGTATGACCCTCGTACTGGGTAATCTCGACGCCGCCCTTGGTATCGAGCTTGGTCGGCACGTGTTCGTTGACGGGGTCACGGCAGATCAGAACGGCACACGCGTGCACGCCCTCGCCACGGGTGAGGCCCTCGATCGAGAGCGCCGTGTCGATGATGCGGCGGGCGTCGTCGTCCTTTTTATAGGCCTCGGCAAAATCGGGGTTAAAAAGGTCCTCTTTGCCGGGTTGCTTGTCGAGCACCTGCTTGAGCTTGACCTTGGGGTCGCTCGAGACCATCTTGGACAGGCGCTGGCCCATGTAGACCGGGTAGTCCAGAACACGCGCGGCGTCGTTGATGGCCTGCTTGGCCTTGATGGTCGAGTAGGTGATGACGTGGGTGACCTTCTCGGGGCCGTAGAGCTGGCGAACGTGCTCCACGACCTCGAGGCGCCGCTCATCGTCGAAGTCCATATCGATATCGGGCATCTCGGTACGCTGCGGGGACAGAAACCTCTCGAACATCAGGCCGTTCTCGAGCGGGTCGAAAGCGGTGATGTTCATGGCGTAGGCGACGATAGCGCCGGCGGCCGAGCCACGGCCGGGGCCGACGCCGATGCCGTTGTCCTTGGCCCATTGCACGTACTCGGCAACGATGAGGAAGTAGGCGGCAAAGCCCTTGTCGCAGATGACCTTATATTCGTACTCAAAGCGCTCTTTGATGTTGACGCCGCCGATCTCGCGCGTGGCCCAGTCGTCGCCATAGTGCTGGCGCAGGCCCTTCTCGCACTCGCGGCGGAACTGGCTCTCGTGCGTCTCGCCGGGATCGAGCAGCGGGAAGCGCGGCAGGATGATGGAGTCCCAGTCCAGCTCCACGTAGCACTTGTCGGCGATCTCGAGCGTGTTGTCGCAGGCCTCGGGGCAATACGGGAACATCGCCCGCATCTCCTCCTCGGTCTTCATGTAAAACTCCGAGCCGGTCATGCGCATGCGGTTGGGGTCGTCGACCTTGGCGTTCATGCCGATGCACATGATGACGTCCTGCACGGGCGCATCCTCGCGGCGCAGGTAGTGGAAGTCGTTGGTGGCGATGACCTTGACGCCCACCTTCTTGGCGATGTCGATGAGCGTGCGGTCCATCTGCTCGTCGGTCAGGCCGTTATCGGTGGTAATGCCGTGTTCCTGAATCTCGATATAGAAGTCGCCGGGCTCGAAGGTGTCGCGGAAGGTCTCGGCCCATTTGATGGCACCCTCCATGTCGCCGCGGTCGATGTATTTGGGAATGATGCCCGCGATGCAGGCGCTGGTGCAGATCATGCCCTTGGCGTGGCGGCGCAGGTTGTCGAGCGTCACGCGGGGCTTGTAGTAAAAGCCCTGCACGGCTGCCTCGGAGACCGTCTGCATCAGGTTGACGTAGCCCTCCTGGTCCTTGGCCAGAAGGATCATGTGGTAGAGCTCGGGCTTATGGTCGCGGGCAAGGGTCTCGTCCGGCGTAAAGTAGACCTCGCAGCCAAAGATGGGCTTGATGACCAGGGGCGGCTTGAGCTCGTCGATGTTGCCCTTCTCGTCCCACATGGCCATGTCCTTCACATACTGGGCATGCTCGCGCGGGTTTTCCTCGGGATCGGGCTCCACCAGCTCGTCGCGGCGATCCTTTTCCAAGAAGGCCTTGTCGTGGCTCCAGGTTTTGTACTCGGGCGTGTTGTGGTTGACGGCGTCGCAGGCCAGCGCCAGGTCGGGCACGCCATACATGTAGCCGTGGTCGGTAATGGCGACGGCGGGCATGCCCAGCTCTACGGCACGGTTGACCATATCCTGGATACGGGTTGCGCCGTCGAGCATGGAGAAAACGGTGTGGTTGTGCAGATGGACGAATGCCATGTGATGAGCTCCGATGCGGGTTCGTGTTCTGACTGAACGATTTTACCGCACGGCGCGGATAGCACCCGAACCTAGCCAAACCCACACGGCTCCTTTTGAGTTGCGGTGAAATACAGACTGATTGGCGGCTTTTCTGGCCAAAACAGTCCGTATTCCACCGCAAGTTATTGAGGGCTAGCGGCTGTAGGTGACCACCTGAGGCTCGCACGGGTTGGCGAGGTCGACTTGCTCCACGCGGACGAACTTGACGGTCACGGCCTCAAAGCCCGCCTTGTGCAAAACATCAGCGTAGACGCGCGCCTGCAGGGCGTGCTTCTCCTGCAGCTGTTCCGGCGTCTCGTCCGGTGTGCCGCCCGTCTTGTAGTCGATGACCAGCGCGTGCGACGGATCGGCCGGGTCGGTTGCCAAGGCATCGATAGCGCCCTCGGCATATGCGCCGTAGCGGGCGATGTCCTCGTCCTCGCAGCCCAGCGAAAAGAACGGCACCTCGGCGCGAACGCACGGCCAGGCAAGCAGCTCGGCACGGACCGCCGACTTGAGCCAGCGGTCCAGGGCAACGTCGAAGCGTTCACGCTGCTCCGGCGTTAGGCGCCACAGGCGAGCCAGGGCGTCGGCACGCTCGGCGGGCAGCTCATTGGCACCCATCTCGATCAGCCGCTGGCAGGCGGCATGGAACGCCGAGCCCAGCGCCATGGGGTTGCCGGCGGGCTCAACGGCGGCCACGTCTGCATCCGTCATCTCGGAACCATCCGACTCCGCATCATCGCCAGCCTCGTCCATGGGCACATGCGCCTCGGCGGCTCGGTCCTCGGACTCGGCATGCAGCGCCGCGGCAATTGACGAGTAGCTGTACGAATCGCGCGCCAGATACGGGCAGGTGCCCATGCGCACGCCCACCGCCTGGGGATACACGAGCTCAAACGCATCGGGCTCGGGGTCGGCAGGGCCGGGAACGGCGGCGCGGGCATCCGCACCGGCGCCCTCCGGCTCCGCATCGCCGCGGACAAGCCTGCCCTCGGCATCCAGAGAAGCGTTGGCCTCAAACGCCTGCTCGCCAAAGGTAAAGTCCGAAAGCGAAATGAGCTCGTAGTCGCCCGGCTTGGAGTTGTCGAACACCAGGCGGTCGGCATCGAGCTGCGGCATGTCCAGAGCGTCGGTAGGCAGAATACGACGCAGCACGTCATAGGTCAGATCGGTCTCGACGTCGAAGGTCGGCGCCGTCACCTTGCCGCGGCTCACGCCGGCATCCATCGCCAGAATGACCAGCTCTCGCGCACGCGTCATGGCGACATAGAGCAAGCGAGCCCGCTCCTCGAGCGAAAGCTGCAGGTCGTCGTTACGCAGGCGGGCAAATGCCTCGGCGGGAGAGCCCGTCGCACAGACGTCCTCCATGAGCTCTGGCGGCAGCCACAGCGACATGCCCTTGCCCTTAAACGCGTGCTCAAACTGCTTTTTGACGTCATCGCCCTTCACGAACGTGCCGTCCGCGAGTTTAACGCCGTCGAAGCGTGCCGGCAGCGCCACGACCTGCGCTCCGCCCTCGACACGCCCCATCTGAGCCGCACCGGACGATTTGCGCACGCCAAAACACTCGGCAACCGCTACGACCGGATACTCCAGACCCTTGGACGCATGCACCGTCATGATGCGCACCGCGCCGTCGCCCTCCTCGTTGAGCGCGCCCGGGGCCTCCTTGCCCGCCAAGAAGCGGTCGAAGGCGAGCGCGATGGAGCGCGGAGAATTGCCGAGCTCGGCCTCTGCCTCGGCCACGGCGTCGAGCGCCTTGAGCACGTTGGCGGCGATGGCCTTGCCCTCGGGACCACGCTGCGCCAGACGCACAAACCAGCCGGAGGCGTTGACAGTATCGCGCGCGATGGCGGCGAACGAATCGCGCCCCACGCGACGAAGCGCATGGCGCAACACCTCGCGGGCGCGCGTCAGCAGCGGCAGGTCCCGCAGCCCCGGCACGTCACAATCGCTCATGATGCCCGCGTCGATGTTGCGGCGCGAGGTCTCCCCCGTCTGGTCGTCCAGCTTGGTCGCCAGCGCCAAAAACTCCTGGGCGCCCAGCGCAAACATCGGCGATGCCAGCAGCGGCATGAGGCCCTGCGCCGTATCGGCCGGATTGGCAAGCGCGCACACCAGAGCACGCACCGTCTGCACCTCGGCTGCCTGGGCAAAGACCGAGCCGCCCGCGATGACGCAGTCGAGCCCCTGGTCGCGAAACGCCTGTGCGTAGACATCGGCATTGGTCATGCGCCCTAGCAGCAGCACCATACCGCCCTGGGGCTGGCCCGCTTTAACGAGCGCTTGGAATCGCTCCGCAATCGCACGAGCTTTCGCCTGCGTTCGCTCCTGGGTGCTGCCGCCGGCAACGAGCAGCGCCTGGCGGCGCGAAGCCTTTGCTTTGAGTTTGTCCTCGCGATCGTCACTCGGCTCAAGATCCAAGAACCCCTGCATCAAACCACCGGTGTCGCCGTCAAAGACGCGCGCCACATAGCGCAGCACCTCGTCGTGGCTGCGGAAGTTGCGTACAAGCTTGACGAGCTCGCCGGCGGGGGCATCGGACGTGGCGACCGTCTCGGACGCCGTCGTCGAACCCACCTTGCGCTCCTGGCGACGGAACACCTCGACCTCGGCGCCACGGAAACGATAAATCGACTGCTGCGCATCGCCCACGGTGCACAGCGCGCGCTCACCCGCGCCGGTCAGGTAACGGATCAGGTCAACCTGCATCTGGTCGGTATCCTGGAACTCATCGATCATGACCATCTTAAAGCGGCCCTCATAGGCAGCTCGAATAGCCGGGTAGTCGCGCAGCGCCTCGTACGCCATACGCAGCAGGTCATTGTTATCGAGCGCTGACTGGCCGGCCTTAAGCACGCGGTACTCCGCCTCCACAGCACGAGCAAGCCCCACCAGTGCATCGAGCGCCGGACCGCCGCAGGCAAGCACGATATTGATAAAGGCATCGGCAGCCTCCGCCTTGAGCAGCTCGACCTGTTCCTTTGGGAACGCCTTGCTCGCCCGAGGCATGCTGCACGACATCATGAGTCGCGCCGCATCCTCCATGGTTTTGCCGCTCGCCTCAAACGCGTCGATGGCATCGAGTGCCACCTGCGCTTTCTCGGTCGCGGCCTTGCTTGCGCCCAGCGCCGCACGATAGGCATCGGCGAGTGCCGAGGTATCGGCCTGGCCGCGCGCCACGCACACGTCGTCCATACCGCCCGGCAGCTGGCTCGAGAGCTCCAGCAGCTCACGCACCAGGCCCTTGATGGTGGTGCCGGCGCCAAACGACCCGCCCTCGCCCGCCATGGGATACCAAGCGTAGAGGGCCTTAAGCGAAGCGGCGAGCTCGGGGGCGGCATCGGGCGCCGTCGCTCGGGCCAGCACATGCTCAACAGCCTGATCCATAAGCTCATCGGTATCGGTAAGCACCGTGAACTCGGGATCGATGCCCAGCTCCAACGCATGCGCGCGCAGGATGCGCGAACACATGCCGTGAATGGTCGAGATCCAAGCGTCGTCGACGGTCAGGGCCTCCTCGTCCATACCCTCTTCGATAAGCGCGCGACGCACGCGGTCGCGAATCTCGGCCGCGGCATCTTTGGTAAAGGTAATGGCGAGCACCTGATCCAGATGCTCGACAAACGGACCGGATTCGGGCGAGAGCGCATAGACGATGCGGCGCGTGAGGGTAAAGGTCTTGCCCGAGCCGGCACCTGCCGAGACAAACAGCGGGCGGTCGAGCGTTTTGACGACTTGCAGTTGTTGCGGCATCAAAGTCGAAAGATCCATGGTCTACACGTCCCTCCTTACAAACGTTCCTTCGTGGTTATATGAGCAGCGCGCATGCACGGCCTGAGCCGACGTCGGGTCGATGGCGGCAACGTCGCCTGCCTCGAGCTCGCGCAGACGCTCGGCAATGCCGGTCTCCACGCGATCGAGCAGCGCATCGAAGTCCATGTTGCCGCCCTCGCCGGGAAAGCCCTTCTTAAGGCCTGGGATGCGGCCGTCGCCGCGCTCTTCCTCAAGCAACTCGGCGCTCGCCGCACCGCGCAGCGCGGGCTTGCCGCCCTTGGTCGAAAAATAGAGCGCGGCGCGGGTATCCAGATCCAGCGCCCGACGCATGGCCTGCGCGTAGATGAGTGTCTGGGTATGGGGCGGCAGCCAGCGCGGGTCGTCGATGGGGGCCTCGCCCGACTCCTCGTCGCGCACCGTGGGGTCGGCGAGCTTAAACTCCTCGACACCCGTGCGATGCTTGTAGTCGATTACCACGGCGCGATTCTCGGCGTCCACGTCCACGCGGTCGATGCGCCCGCCAAGCGGCCAGCCGGCATACTCGACCTGGAGCTCGTTGAACGCAAACTCCAGGTAGCGCGGCGCGAAGGGCGCGAGCGCCTCGGCTTCATAGGCAAGCACGCCCTCCAGCTGCGGCAAAATCTCGGCCACTTGGCGCTCCTCCACTGGAGAGAGCGGCACCAGCGGGCCCTCGGTACCGCGCTTGCCGGCGTGCTCGGCCAGGGTCTCGGCAAAGACCTCGTGCAGCAGCTCCTGAGCACGTGGCAGGTTCTCGGGCGTCACGCGCTCCATGCCCTCCTGGGGCAGACGGGCATGCAAGTGCTCCAGCACGTCATGGACAAAGTTGCCCTTCTCCATGTTGCCAAAGCCGGCGTCGATCGACTGGGGTTTGACGCGATACGAGACGAACCAGCACAGCGGGCAGGTCGAATAGGCCTCGATCTGCGAGGCAGACGTCAGGCGCGGCACCAGCGGCGCATCCTCGCCCTCGCCATCGCGACGGCGCAGGACCAGATACGGAATGGCTTCATCGCTCAGATGCTGAGGAGCTTCGCAGGTCACGCGCTCGCGCCTAAGACCTTCGCCTGCCGCGGGATCGAAGTCCCTTACGATATCGCCCTCACCCACGCACTTCGCCTTGTCGGCGCCAACGGCCTTAGCGTCGTCAGCGGCCTTGTCGGCGTCAGCGGCCTTAGCATCGTTAGCGGCCTCGGCATGCGCCCGCAACTCGGTCCACACGGCAGCCGGGTAGCACTCGCGCGCCTGGCGATCGTGCGTCACGCGGGCAAGCGCAACCGGACCGCGCGCGGCCTGCATCGCGCGGCCAAAGCGCACGCGCAACAAGGCGGCAGGCTCAAGCGTCACACCGCTGCGATCTAACTCTGCCGTCAGCGTTGCCAGCGGGCCCTCCTCATGTGAGAGCGGATAACTGTCCAGGTCGACGTCGGCAAACAGCACGGCATCGTAGCTGCCGGGGCGCAGAGCCGCCGCATCGGCAAGCGAAGCAAAGCGAACCTGGGCGCGTGGCGCACGGTCAACCTCGTAGGTCTCGTAATCGTAGGCGGCGCTACGCTTGTCCACCTTGGTTCGAATGTCATCGAGCACGGGCACGGTCGCGGCCTGCGACACGTCGAGCGCACGGGCGCCATTCATAAGGATGTCGATGACGTGGCGCAGCAGGGCCACCTCCGCCTGGCGACGGGCCTGACCGTCGAGACCGCCAAGTGCGCGATCGGGCAGTGCCTCGGCAACGGCAAGCATGGCCTTGAGCGCCGTCACGGGTTTGTCGCGCCACAGCGCCTGGAACACGTCCGAGATCACGCACGGCACGTTCTTAAACCAGTTCTCGTCGCTCGCCGCTTTACGCGCGCCCCTCACCTGGCCCTGCACGCTCTGCAGCAGGCTCTTGACGCCCGCAGTGGTCTTGCTGCGCGACAGTCGCATATTCTTGTCGAACGTGCGCGCGCTGGCGGCGTCGGCACCCGAAAGCGGGCTGTAAATCCAGTCGGTAAGCTCCGGAGCGGGCCACCACTCAGTCTTAGAAGCTGCCCCTTCGTCGGCGGCCTTCATACGCTCGATCAGGTTGGCGAGCGCCGTGAACTGCCTGCCCGCAATGGATTGGGAAAACGCCGTGAACTCGGCCGTCTCGGCAGCAACGTGGCGCGCCGCCAAACGAGCGGCAAGCTCGCCGAACAGCTGGGGTGCCCGGGCAGAAACAACGAGCACGCGTACGGGGTCGGCGGGTGTTGCAGCAGCTTTATCGTCCTTGGACTCCTTGTGCGCTTTCACCAACTTATCGATGACGTCCGCATAAGCATGGGCACGGGCATGGGGGCCGGCGACCTCAATAAAGGCAGGCTGAGCAGCGGACTTGGAGGCAGTCTGGGGCGCGGCGGCGCCCTCCCCCAGCGGCGCGATCTCAAACAGCACACCGCGGACATCAAATGCCGCGGCAAGCTCCTCGCGCATCGCCGCTTGCTCGCAAGCAAGCAGCACGACAACCTCTCCCCCGTTGTTTGCCACGGCGGACAGCAGCTCGAGCAGGCTATACGTAAATGACGTGACGCCGCGCACGCAAACGGCGCGGGCGCACCCCGGCAGGTTGTCGGCCAAAGCGCCGGCCATAATGTCAGCCGCCTCGCAGGGCTCGACCATATCTCGACGGTCCAAACCGCGCGCATAGGCGCACAAAAGTTCAAACACGCGAGCCTCGGCGTCGCTTTTGGGCTTGGGCTTGCAAACGTTGTCGCAGCAACGCTCGGTGCCTGTCCCTGCCACACCCGGCAGCACATCGCGAGCCATACGCGCGAGCATACGCACCGTGCCCTGGCTGCGCGAAAGCGGCTGCAGGTCGGCGTCGTCGAGGCGCGCTACCATGTCCGAAAACAGCATCTGGCGCTGCAGGTTGTCGACGAAACCGCGCCCGTCGCCCAAAAGCTCCCAAAGCGAGCGAAGCCACGATGTAGTCGTCTTGTAGTCAATACCCAGCGAAACGCCGGCTTCCGCCGCATCATGACGGCACAGGTCGAGCTCGGCAAACGTTGGCGCCAGCAGCACGGCACGCCCGTGGCGGGCAATAAGGTCGGCAAGCAGCGCCGCCTCGGCATCGCTCAAATCCGCGCCGGCGTTGGTGGTATAGATTCGAACAGGCATGGTCCTCCACTCAAACCGTTCGCAATATTCAATGTTTCCATCCTACCCGCCCGCGCGGACAAATTTGCCCCACGCCAACAGATTTGACCCCTTAGAGACGGAGGAAAATGGATCACCGAGGAGGTCAGTCTAACCCAGTGATCCGTTTTCCTCCGTCCCCAAAGGATCAAAAAACCGCCCCCGAAGGGACGGTTCTGCGCAATTCGTTTGTTGCCGCTGGCCTACTCGCCATCCTCCAGTTTGATGAGGATCTTGCGATAGCCGCCGTACTCGCCGTTGAGCGCCTTTGAAACGCGGCTCACCGTAGTGGACGAAGCGCCGGTGCGGGCCTGAACCTCAACATAAGGCTCGCCCTCATCCAGATAACGCGCAACCTGCAGACGCTGCGATAGATCGCAGATCTCGCGCGGCGTGCAGATATCGGTCAAAAACGCTTGGATATCCTTCTCGTCATCCAAAAGACTAAATGCGTGGACCAGCTGCTTGACATCAGGCTTGTCAAACATGTTCTCGATATTCATCGATCACCGCCAAACCCGCCAAAAGGCATCGAAGTTGATACTGACATCGGGCATCGTTCGCCCGTTCTATGCAATAGGGCAACGCGTGTGGCTTTTGCCCGTAGCAGTTTAGCACACCACCAAACTAAAGCGACAAAACTCTCTGCCAGCGGCGCATTTTCTAGGACGAACGCCGTTTTGAAACCGAATGCGCACGTAAGCTCCACGAATATCTGAGACAATGGGCGGCCGAACAAGGCGGCACACCCGAGCGGCCGTCCAAGCTGCCGCAGCAAACCGCTTCACGCGACACCGACGCACCCTGCGCAAGAAAGGATTCACACCATGCGCTTTATGCTTAACTGGCTCTTTACCTCGATCGCCATCGCGATTGCCACGTTCCTCGTCCCCGGCATCCAGCCCTTCGGTTTTGCCGAGGCCTGGGTCTGTTTCGCCTTCGTGGGACTGTTCCTGAACATCGTCGATTCGCTCGTCAAGCCGTTCCTGACGGTTATCTCGCTGCCGCTCACGATCATTACGCTGGGTATTTTTCAGCTCGTAGTCAACAGCTTTATGCTCGAGCTGGCCAGCTACCTGTCGGTCAATCTGCTGGGCGCGGGTATCTCCATCGCCAGCTTTGGATCGGCCTTTATGGGCAGCATCCTGGTATCCATCATGCGCAGCATCCTCGACAGCATCGCCGAGGGCTAAAACGGCCATTCCGGCCGCGCCCGTCTCAACAGCCCAAAACGAAGGCCGCCCATCGCAAAAAAATGGGCGGCCTTCTTATTTGCCAAGTCTCAAAGGGCGAGAGAATCTGCCATTTCCACCCTGTCCCCACATGGCAGGTGTGGGTTAGATGACGTAGTCGTAGCCGTCGTTGGGGGCGACGAGCGCATCGAGCGTCACGCCGTCGAGGAAGTCGTTGATGAGCTTGTCCAGATTCTTCCACACGTCGAGCGTGGGGCACTCATCAGATCGCGAGCAACCCTTGCAGTCGCCATCCAGACAGGCGACCGGCGCCAGGCTGCCCTCGGTCAGGCGCAAGATCTCGCCCACCGTGTACTGCTCGGGCGGGCGTGTGAGCACATAGCCGCCGCCCTTGCCGCGCATGCCCGAGAGCATATTGGCGCGCACGAGCGTCGCCAGAATATTCTCGAGGTACTTCTCCGAAATACCCTGACGTGCCGCAATCTCTTTAAGCGGGATGCGACCGGCCGCTTGGTGCTCGGCCAGATCGACCATAACGCGCAGGGCATATCTGCCCTTAGTAGAAACCAACATATATAGTGCTGCCTTTCGGTCTTTTAGTTCGTTGAAATTCTAGCCGAAAAATTGGCTTTGAAAATACCCGTTCCGGTCAAGATGGTTAATCAACTTGCAATAAACTCCTATTTCCTATTGCATTACTAGGCTTTAGTGTCTAGTATGCTTCCCAACAGCAAAACGAACAACCTATAAGGTTTGTGGGTTTCGCTGCTACACACACCGTAAAACCACACGGTATCCAGTCATTTGAACACTTTGGAGGTTCACCATGAGCAATGTTTACACGTCCATCGATCAGCTTATCGGCCACACCCCGCTTCTGGAGCTCACCCACTTCGAGGCCGACGAGGACCTCAAGGCCCGCGTGCTCGTCAAACTGGAATACTTCAACCCCGCCGGGTCCGTTAAAGACCGCGTCGCCAAGAACATGATTGACGAGGCCGAGAAGGCCGGCAAGCTCGTGCGTGGCGGCGACTACACCATCATCGAGCCCACGAGCGGCAACACCGGCGTCGGCATCGCCTCGGTGGCGGCGGCTCGCGGCTACAAGGTGATCATCACCATGCCAGAGACCATGTCCGTCGAGCGCCGCAAGCTTATGCAGGCATACGGCGCACAGCTCGTGCTCACCGACGGCTCCAAAGGCATGAAGGGCGCTATCGCCAAGGCCGAAGAGCTGCAGAAGGAGACCCCCAACAGCATCATCGCCGGCCAGTTTGTGAACCCCGCCAACCCCGCCATCCACAAGGCCACGACCGGCCCCGAGATCTGGGATGACACCGACGGCAAGGTCGACATCTTCGTCGCCGGCGTTGGCACCGGCGGCACCGTGACCGGCGTGGGCGAGTTCCTCAAGGAGCAGAACCCCCAGATTCAGGTCGTCGCCGTCGAGCCCGCCACCTCCCCGGTGCTCTCCAAGGGCCAGGCCGGCCCGCACAAGATCCAGGGTATCGGTGCCGGCTTTGTGCCCGACGTCCTCGACACCCAGGTCTACGACGAGATCATCCCCGTCGAGAACGACGACGCCTTTGCCACCGGCCGCGCCGTGGGCCACAAGGAGGGCGTGCTCGTGGGCATTTCGTCCGGCGCCGCCGTGTGGGCCGCACTGCAGCTGGCCAAGCGCCCCGAGAACGAGGGCAAGACCATCGTGGCGCTGCTCGCCGACACCGGCGAGCGCTACCTGTCCACGGCACTCTTCCAGGACTAGAGCTCTCGTTCTTAGAACGAGTCCAAGGCACGCCGGTCTCCCCTCTCTTCTGGCAGCCTGAGCTCATCCCAACAGGGTGTCCCACAGGACGCCCGAACTTGCTACAATGTCTGCGGCGCGGAACCAGCCTCCCGCGCCGCTTTTCTTTTTTGGCCACATGCCACCAAGGAGAACCTCCCCATGCACAACAAGCGCGTGCTCGTCGCCATGAGCGGCGGCGTCGATTCCAGCGTGACCGCGTATCTGCTCAAAAGTCAGGGTTACGAATGTGTCGGTGCCACCATGCGCCTCACCTGCCCCGCGCCCGATCCCACCACGGGCATGAGTAAGGTCGACCGCGACATCGCCGATGCAAAGGCCGTCGCCGAGCGCCTGGGGATACCCCATCACGTGCTCGACTTGCAGCAAACCTTCGACCGCAACGTTGTCGAGCGTTTTATGAACGCCTACCAGGAGGGGCTGACGCCCAATCCGTGCATTATCTGCAACCGCCACATTAAGTTTGGCGCGCTGCTCGATGCAGCGCTGGACATGGGCTGCGACTACATCGCCACGGGCCATTACGCCAAAACAAGCCAGGCGGCAGACGGCACCTGGCAGCTGCATCGCGGCGAGGACCCCAAAAAGGACCAGAGTTACTTTTTGTATTCGCTTACGCAGGAGCGTCTGGCGCGCACGATTTTTCCGCTGGCGGGTCTGAACAAGGAGCGCGACGTGCGCCGGATTGCCGCCGAGCAGGGCTTCATCAACGCCCAGAAGGCCGAAAGCGAGGATATCTGCTTTATTCCAGACGGTAACTACGCGGGCTATATCGAGCGCCGCTGCGGACATCCCGCTGCACCGGGCGACATTGTGTGGCGCGACGGCAGCGTGGTCGGGCGCCACAACGGCGCGCTGCGCTACACCATCGGCCAGCGCAAAGGCCTGGGCGTCGCGATGGCGCATCCTGTGTATGTGACGGGCGTCGACGCCGCTAACAACACCGTGCATCTGGGCGAGGCCGAGGACCTGACGGCCACGGCGCTCACGGCCAACGACTGGATTTGGAGCGCCCCTGCCGACCACATGGAAGCCGAGCTGGATGCCGGCGGCATCCGCGTGGGCGCCAAGTACCGCTACCGACAGAAAGACCAGGCAGCGATCCTTACGCGCGGCGAAGACGGGCAAATGTTGCTGACCTTTGACGAGCCGCCGCGAGCCATCGCCCCCGGCCAGGCAGTCGTTCTCTACCGCG
>CABTZM010000006.1 GCA_902489295.1 uncultured Collinsella sp. | reverse complement strand
CAAACCTAACCCATCTCGCCCAGCCGTCTGACACGGGGCTCCAAGCTTGTCAAAAAAGCGGTCGGCGCGCAGGTGCGCCGACCGCCGATATATGGGGTCTGATATTTTCTACCAGCTAGGGCCTCTTACTCGTCTAGGAGATCCTCTGGCATGTCGTTGCCGTCGCCTAGGTCGACTGGGGCCTCTTCGGTGTCGGCTGCGGCCTCGGCGCTTTCACCTTCGGGCTTCTCCTTGGCGGCCGTCATGCGGGCTACGGCGCAGATGCGGTCGTTGTCGTCGACGGTCATCATCTTGACGCCCTGGGTGGCGCGGCCGGTCTGGCTGATCTCGTCGGTCTTGACGCGAATGACCGTCGCGCCCTCCGTCACGATGAACAGCTCGTGCTGCGGGCCCACCGTCTTCATGGCCGCGAGGTTACCCTTACGCTCGGTCATTTGGATGGTGTAGACGCCCTGGCCGCCGCGATTCTGCTCCGGGTAATCCGCGACCGGCGTGCGCTTGCCGTAGCCGCGCTCGGTGATGACGAACAGATCGCCGTTGCCGTTAGTGACTTCCATGCCCAGAACGCTCACGCCGTCCTTCATACCGATACCGCGAACGCCGCTGGTATCGCGGCCGGTGGCGCGCACCTGCTCCTCGGAAAACATGATCGCCTTGCCCGCGGTGGTGGCCAGGATAATCTTGTCGCCCTCGCGCACGCGGCGCACGTTCAGCAGCGCGTCGTTGTCACGCAGGTTGATAGCGATCAGGCCGTCGCGACGGCTGCGGTCATATGCGCTCATCACGGTCTTTTTAACCATGCCGCTCTTGGTGGCAAACATCAGATACTCGTCGGCAGGGAATTCGCGGCAGCTGATGACGCTCGCGATCTTCTCGCCCTCCTCGAAGGGCAGCAGGTTGACGATCGCGGTACCGCGCGCCTGGCGCGTACCCACCGGCAGCTCGTGCACCTTCAGGCGATAGACCTTGCCCTTGCTCGAGAAGAACAGCACGTACTCGTGCGTGGACGCGATGAACATTTCGTCGATGACATCGTCCTCTTTGAGGTTGACGCCCGACACGCCCTTGCCGCCGCGTTTCTGGGCGCGGTAGGCGGCCACCGGGATGCGCTTGACATAGCCGGTGTGGGTGATGGTCACGACCATGTCCTCGTCGGCAATGAGGTCCTCGACGTCCAGGTCCTTCTCGACCTGGCTGATCTCGGTGCGGCGCTTATCGCCAAACTTCTTGGAGATCTCGCGCATCTCTTCCTTAATGACGCCCAGGATCTTCTCCTCGTGCGCCAGCAGGTCCTCGTAGTAGGCGATGGCACGGCGCAGGCCGTCCAACTCTTCTTGGATCTTGTCGCGCTCCAGGCCAGTCAGGCGGCGCAGCTTCATCTCGAGGATGGCCGTGGTCTGCTCGGGCGTAAAGCCAAAGCGCTCGATCAGGCGGCTGCTGGCCTCGGAATCGGTCTGTGAGGAACGGATGATGCTAATGACCTCGTCGATATGGTCAAGGGCCATCAGGTAGCCCTCGAGGATATGCGCGCGGGCCTGGGCCTTCTTAAGGTCGAAGCGGGTGCGTCGGGTGACGACGTCGACCTGGTGGTCGATGTAGTGCTGCAGCATCTCGCGCAGGCTCAGGCATTTGGGAACGCCGTTGACGAGCGCCAGGTTGTTGGCGCCGAAGGTCGTCTGCAGCGAGGTGTACTTGTACAGGTTGTTGAGCACGACCTGCGGGATGACGCCCTTCTTGAGTTCGATGACCAGACGGATACCCTTCTGGTTGGACTCATCGCGCATATCCGAGATGCCCTCGATGCGCTTGTCGTTGACGAGCTGGGCGATCTTCTCCTGCAGGGTGCCCTTGTTGACCATGTAGGGGATCTCGGTAAAGACCAGGCGGCTGCGGCCGGTCTTGGTGGACTCCACGTGAGCCTTGGCGCGCACGGTAATGGAGCCGCGGCCGGTCTCGTAGCTCTGCTTAATGCCGGCGCTGCCCATGATGATGGCGCCGGTGGGGAAGTCCGGACCGGGCATGATCTGCATGAGCTCGTCGACGGTGGCGTCGGGGTTGTCGATCAGGTAACAGGTGGCCTCGATCGCCTCGGTGAGGTTGTGCGGGGCGATGTTGGTGGCCATGCCGACGGCGATGCCCTGGCTACCGTTGACCAGCAGGTTGGGGAAGCGCGCAGGCAGTGCCACGGGCTCGGCGAGCGATTCGTCGTAGTTGGGCTGCCAGTCGACGGTATCCTTCTGCAGGTCACGCAGCAGTTCCATGGCGGGCTTTGCCAGGCGGCTCTCGGTGTAACGCATGGCTGCCGCGCCGTCGCCGTCAATGTTGCCGAAGTTGCCGTGACCGTCGATGAGCGGCGTGCGCATGGAGAACCACTGCGCCAGGCGGACCATGGCCTCATAGACCGCGTAGTCGCCATGCGGGTGGTACTTACCGATAACTTCGCCGACCGTCCAGGCCGACTTCTTGTGCGGGCGGTTGGGGTAGATGCCGCTCTCGTTCATCGCGTACAGGATGCGGCGGTGCACCGGCTTTAAGCCATCGCGCACGTCCGGCAGGGCGCGCGCCGTGATGACCGACATCGAATACTCGATAAACGACTGCTTCATCTCGCGGCCAAACTCCGAAATCTGGAGCTGGCCGCCGTTGATATCCTCGCCGGCCGAGGCGCCACGATCGACTTCGCCAAAGCTCTCCTCGAGCTCACCGTCGTCGTCCTCTTCCTCGTCATCATCGGCATCGGGGTTATAGGCGTCAGGATCGCCGTCCTCGCCCTGCTCAGCGCGGGCAAGCAGGCGCTTCAGATCGTCGGGCATGCCGGCCTCGCCCATACCCTCGTTATTGTTGATATCGTCTGCCACGTTACCTCCTCATGGTTTGCGTGGTCCATTAGTTCCCTGCCACGGAGACGGATTACCGGGAACACCGGATAACCCTCCTAGGTTTTCCAGGTGCCCCAAGTTGCCCTGAAGGATGAGGGCGCACGCCTTGCGTGCGGCGCCCGAAATCCTGAAGGGCAAGATGGGGTGCCTGGGAAAGCTAGGCGTCTAAGAAGCGTGCGTCATGTGCATGCTTCTCGATGTACTCGCGGCGATAGCCGACCTCGGAGCCCATCAGCTCGCGCACGGCGCGGTCTGCCACCACGGCGTCCTCGATCGACACACGCTGCAGAATGCGGGTCTTGGGGTCCATCGTCGTCGAGGCAAGCTGCTTGGGGTCCATCTCGCCCAGGCCCTTGTAGCGCTGGACGGTATAGCCCTTGCGCTTTTTGGTGATCTTGCCGTCCTTGGCCTTGCCGTCCTCGTCGTTATCGTCGGGGTTCAGTCCCAGACCCTGGATGGTGTCGCGCAGGATCTCGTCTTCGGGCTGGCGGCCGTTGGGATACACGTAGTGGATCTTGTTGCGCACCTTGATGCCAAAGATGGGCGGGCAGGCAACATAGACGTAGCCGGCATCGATCAGCGGACGCATGTACTTGTAGAAGAACGTCAGCAGCAGGATGCGGATATGTGCACCGTCGACGTCTGCATCGGTCATGATGATGATCTTGTGGTAGCGCGCCTTGGTGATATCGAAGTCGCCGCCGTCGCCGGCACTCGTCGTGACACCGCAGCCGATCGCGGTAATCAGCGACTGGATGGTGTCGCTCGAGAACGCGCGATGGTCACCAACGCGTTCGACGTTCAGAATCTTGCCGCGCAGGGGCAGAATCGCCTGGATGTCTCGGCGACGGCCGTCCTTGGCCGAACCGCCTGCCGAGTCGCCCTCTACGATGAAGAGCTCGGTCAGCTCGGCATCGCGCACTGAGCAGTCAGCGAGCTTACCGGGCAGGGACGCCGTCTCGAGCAGGCTCTTGCGGCGGGTCGCCTCGCGCGCCTTGCGGGCGGCGTTGCGCGCCTTGCAGGCCTGTTGCGCCTTCTTGACGATCTCGCGGGCGGGCTTGGGATGCTCCTCCAAGTAATCGGCGAGGCCGTCGGTCACGATCTTGAGCGTGAGCGCGCGCATATAGGAGCTACCGAGCTTGGCCTTGGTCTGCCCCTCAAACTGCGGATCGGGCAGCTTGACCGAGATAACGGCCGAAAGGCCCTCGCGCACATCGTCGCCGGTCAGGTTGGCGTCTTTTTCCTTGAGCAGGTTCTGTTTGCGCGCGTAGTCGTTGATCACGCGGGTGAGCGCGGTGCGGAAGCCCTCAAGGTGCATGCCGCCCTCGGGAGTGTAGATGTCGTTGGCAAACGACATGACGTTCTCGCCGTAGCCGCTATTCCACTGCAGGGAAACCTCGACCTCGCCCATCTTGGCCACGGGAGCGTCCGGGTCCGATTTGCCCTCGATGTAGATGGGCTCCTTAAAGGCCTCGGGGACGTCCTTGCCCTCGTTGAGGAACTTGACGAAGTCGATGATGCCGCCCTCGTAGCAAAACTCCTCCACGTGGGGAGTCGCCTCGCGCTCGTCGGTCAGCACGATCTTGAGGTTCTTATTGAGGAACGCTGTCTCCTGCAGACGGTTGTGCAGCGTATCGAAATCGTAGATGCAGGTCTCGAAGATCTCGTCGTCGGGCCAGAAGGTGACGGTGGTGCCCGTCGAATCCGAGGTGCCCACGACCTCCATCTTCTTGACGGTCTTGCCGCGCGAGAACTCCATCTCGTAGGTGTTGCCATCGCGACGAACCTGAACGACCACGCGCTTGGACAGTGCGTTGACGACGGAGATGCCTACGCCGTGCAGGCCGCCCGAGACCTTATAGGCCGAGTTATCGAACTTACCGCCGGCGTGCAAGATCGTCATAACGACCTCGAGCGTCGGGATCTTTTTAACAGGGTGCTCGTCGACGGGGATGCCGCGCCCGTTGTCGACGACCGTGATGGAGTTGTCGGCGTGGACCGTCACCTGGATCTCGGTGCAGAAACCGGCCATGGCCTCGTCGACGGAGTTGTCAACGATCTCCCACACCAGGTGATGCAGACCGCTGGCGCTCGTCGAGCCGATATACATGCCCGGGCGCTTACGAACGGCCTCGAGACCTTCGAGAATCTTAATCTCGCCGCCATCGTAATCGTTTTCGTTTGCCACACGTCCTCCTTCAGTCAAGAAAATGTGTACAGCCTTACTAGTTTATCGTAAAAAAATACCCTCGGGACCGAGGGTATTTGGCTCTACAAGGCCACCAGATGCGATTTAAGGCTCTTTTTTGCTTTGCACGCCCTTGGCCCACTCGGCACTGGCTCTCATGGCATTCTCGAGGGCCTCGCGCAGTTTTTGGTCTTCGATGGGCGCCACCTGGCGCTCGATCTCGGTGCACTCGGTCTCACTTAGGTCGGCGCGCGGGGCCGGCGGGCGCTCGGTCGTCGCCGGGCGCAGGCGCTCCTTGGCGGCGGGCGGCGTGTGACCGGGCGCGGTGGTTTTGAACACCAGGCCGTCCACATGCGCACCGGCGCGCTCCATGCGCGCGCGGATGATCTCGCGCAACAACGTCATTTCCTGCGTCCACGAGGGCGAGTCGAGATACACCAGCAGCTCATTGGACTCGGGCAGGTAGCGCAGTCCCGTCACATGCCGCCCCTCGCGCGTGCCCGAGCACACCGCGTTCCATGCGCGATAGACCGTGCGCGACTCCTCGGCGGCCTCCATCTGCGCACGGCGCTCGGGGGTCGCAGCCGCCAGGATGCGCTGGCGCTCTGCGTTCAAAAACCCGCTGAAGGCGACTGTCTCGCTCTCGCGCTCGTAATTAGCACGTCTCACCCATGCTCACCACCTTGGCTCGATCAAGCAGGTCATCGGTAAAGTACCCCAGGTTGGTCGTAGTTATGACCGTCTGGATATCATCGCCAATCAGCCGCAGGAAAGCGCCGCGGCGCTCGCCGTCGAGCTCGCTCATCACGTCGTCCAAAAGCAGCAGTGGGGCGGTGCCCAGGACATCGCGAGCCACGGCAACCTCGGCCACCTTCCAGGACAGCACCAGCGTGCGCTGCTGTCCTTGGCTGGCAAATGAACGGGCGGAGCGACCCGCCACGGTAAACTCAATCTCGTCGCGATGCGGTCCCACCAACGTCACGCCGCGGCGAATTTCCTCGTCGGCATGCTCGTCAAGGGCGGCCAGCATGCGCTCGTACGCCCAACCCTTCAGCTCTTCGCGATCCTCGACCTGGGGCAAAGCCCCCAGCGTGGACGCATAGGTCACGTTGGCGGCCTCACCTGACGCTACTTGCCCGTAGGCAGTGTGCACATGGCCCGCCAGCCGGTCGAGCAGAGCCAACCGGTGCACGAGCAGGGCCGAGCCCGCGCGGGCAATCGAATCGTTCCACGCGCTGAGCATCTCGCGGCAGCACCAGGTCTCCTTGAGCAAGGCGTTACGCTGGGTCACGCAGCGCCCATAGGTGCTCGCAAGATCGGCATAGCGTGCGCTCAGTTGCATGCCAAAGTCATCGAGGGCGGCGCGGCGCACACTGGCGCCACGCTTAACCATGTCCAGATGGTCGGGGCAAAACAGCACGCTCGGAAGAACCCCGCGCACACCGGCGGCAGAGCATCTCTTGCCGTTGCGGCTAAACGAGCGCTTACCGTCCTCCGCGCTCAATCCCATATCAAGCACGCGGCCGTCGCCCTCGAGCCTTAGCTCGATCTTGCACGAGCCCACGCCGTCATGGACGAGCTCGGCTGCGGTCGGATGCCTAAACGAGGCGCCGCTCGTCAGCAGCTGCAGCGCCTCTATGAGATTGGTCTTTCCCGCCGCGTTGGGTCCCGCAAGTATCGTCACGCCCTCGTCCAGGGCAAGGTGATAGCTATCGAAGCTGCGGTAGTGCGCGACGGAAAGATCGCGGGCGAACATGGTCATGGCGCAGTGCTAGATGCGGACCGGCATGACCAGGTACAGGTAGTTGATCTTGTCGTAGGACTTAAAGATGCCCGCCTGCGAGTAGCTCTTGAGCTCCAGCGTGATCTCCTTCTCCTTGGACAGGGCATTGAGGCAGCCGAAGATGTAGTGGTAGTTGAAGGCGATGGTACCCGACTCGCCCTCGGCCTCGACATCGATCGTTTCCTGCGCAAGGTCCTGGTCATTGGAAATGGAGGACAGGCCCATCTGCCCGTTCTCGACATCGATCTCGAACTTGACGGCGGGGTTGGCGCTCGCGATAACGGCCACGCGCTTGAGGGCGGCGTTAAAGGCGGCGACGTCGATCTTGACGCTCGTCACGCACGAATCGGGGATGAGCTGCTTGTAGTTGGGGTACACGCCCTCGATGCGACGCGACACGTAGGTGGTGTTGCCGGCCTCGAAGACGACCTGGGTGTCGGTAGCCCCGATCATGATGGTCGCTTGGCTGGCCATGATGTTCAGCGCGTCGTTAAAGGCGTCAGCCGGAACGTTGAGCTCAAAGGAGCCCTCGAGGGTCGAGGTCTCGACCTGCGTATCGCACACGGCCAAGCGGAAGGAATCGGTCGCTACCAGGCGTACGGTGTTGTTCTCGACCTTCATGTGCACGCCGCCCAGGATGGGGCGAGCCTTGTCGGTCGAGGTGACGCGCCACACGCGGCCGACCATTTCGGACAAGACATCGGTCGGCAGCTCCACGGCACTCTCGATGGCATAGGCCGGAAACTCGGGGAAGTCATTGGCATCGAGCGTGTTCAGGCGGAAAGAGCTCTTCTCGCAACCAATCAGCACCTGGCGCTCGGACAGCTCAAAGGTGACCGGGGCATCGGGGAGAGTCTTGGTGATATTGGAGAGCATCTTACAGGGAATAACCATCTCGCCCTCTTCTTCGACATGCGCCGCGATGCGATGACGGATCGAGATGGTGTAGTTAGAGGTCTGGAATTCCAAGATGCCGTCTTGGGCCTTAACGAGCACGCCCGACAGGATGGGGAGGGTGGATGTCGAAGCGACACCCTTCATAACGACGCCGATGGCTTGTGTAAGCGAGCTCTGGCTGACGGTGAACTTCATCTTTTAATACCTTTCTATAGATATAAATATCTTAATAATAGTAATAGCACTGACGAAACTGTTGATTACTCCCAAAGACGCAGGTCAGACCCAGAAAGAGAATCGACAGCAACCTGTGTGCAACAGGGGTGGTTTTCCACGTTCAAAACCTGCGCAAAACTTTTCATCACCGCGGGTTGGGTTTTAGACACCTTATGCCCGTGGTTTCGACAAGTTTTCAACAGGTGTCTCTATTTCCCTACGAGCGCAGTGTAATTTTATCGCGCAGCGACTTGAGGTCTTCGGTGACGGTGCGGTCTTCCTGAATCATCTTCTGGACCTTTTTGTAGCTCGTACTGACGGTCGAGTGGTTGCGGTTGCCAAATTCGGCGCCCACCGCCGTGGTCGTCATCTCGCACATCTCGATGGCTAGGTAGATAGCGATATGGCGTGCTTTGGCGATATTGGCGTTGCGACGCGGGCCGATGAGCTCCTCGTGCGTCACGCCGTACTGCTCTTCGATGACGGACTGAACCGTCTGGACGTTGATCTTTTTGGCCGATGTGTCGAAGTACTGGCTGGCGATGGCGTCGATATCGTCAAAGGTGAGCTCCCCGCCCTCGCGTTCGCGGTCGCCCGCCTCGCCGGCGCAGCGCTCGCAAAAGCTCTCGAGTTCGCGGATGTTGGTGCCCGAGACCTCGGCCATGTGTTTAAAGTGCTCGTCGGTCAGGTGCCCGCTGTCGCCCCCATAGGCCGCCAGCAGCGAGTCGTCGCCTGCCTCGGGAGCGGCGACGATGGTGTTCTCGTAATAGCGCTGCAAGATCTTGTATTTCATCTCGTAGCTGGGCTCTGCGACCAGGCAGAGCATGCCGGCGTTGAAGCGGCTGGTCAGACGCTCGTCCATGCTCAGGTCCTTGGGGGCGCGGTCTGCCGCGATGACGACCTTCTTGTTGTTGCGGATGAACTCGTCCATGAGCTGGAAAAAGTAGTCCACGCTCGCGCGCTTGCCGATGATGTTTTGGATGTCATCGATGATGAGCACGTCCACGCCGTGGTATGCCTGCATGATAGGGGCGTTGCTCTTCTTTTGGCGGTCGAACTCGGTCATCAGGTCGTCCAGATATGCCTGGGAGTTGGCATACTTGACCTTGATCTCGGGCGACTTCTCGGCGAGCTCGTTTTTGATGGCAAGCAGCAGGTGCGTCTTGCCCAGGCCCGATTTGCCGTAGATGAACAGTGATGTGCACGTGCCGCGCTCGTCCGCGAGGGCGGCAAACTTGAGTGCCGAGCGATAGGCATGGCTGTTCTCGGGGCCGTAGACAAAGTTCTCAAAGGTGAATTTTGAGTTCGCGGCGAGCGGGGCTCCATCCGCATTCTGCTCGGCCGGCACGGTCGGTGCTGGCATGGGTGAAGCGGGGGTCGCGGCTTGCGTGGACTTAGTCGGCGCTCCGCCCTTCATCTGGTTCATCATGCGACGAAAATCATCGGCCGAGAGCGTGTTCTTGATTGCAATGCCCGAATCCGCGCCCGCCGCTGCGTCATGAGCGATGGGCATGTGCGTGACGGGTGCGTTCGTTGACGTCGCAGCGGCGGTCGGCAACGGTGCCATGGTTTCACGGGAAACATCGCTGTGCTGGTGCTCGATTGTCGGCACGTCGCCTGCGGAGGCTGGCGCCGCAGGGGAAGCAGCGGGAGCCGTGGCGGGCACCGTCGCGGCAGCAGATTCGGCCGTTGCGCCTTGCGGTGCCACGATGTCGAGCGCGATCGGAGCAAAGGCGATTTCTTCCAGATAGGCCTCAATAGTCGGCTGATGCTTTTTGAGCTGCGCGATGGCAAAGCGCGAGGGGGCCTCGATCGTGAGCGTATCTTCGGTCAGGCTTATGGCGCGCGATTGCCCCAGCATGTTGATGAGGCGTGCATCTTGGCCGTCGCGCTGGCAAAAGGCGATGGCATCCCCCAGGATGATGCTTGCTTCCTCGTCCACTGTCTCTCCCGTTCTTTAGCTCTGAGCTCGCACGCGAGCGGCGCCGAGTTCGGTCAGATGGTATTTCTGGCCATGCTTGATGACCAAGCCGGCCTGCGCCAAGTCATTGAGCGTGCGTGACCAAGTGGGGGCCGAGTTTCCAAACGCCCTCGCCAGATCGGTTGCACCGCACGCTTGATTTTGCGCCAGATAGCCCAGCGCGGCGTTGCCGCGATCGCTTACGAACACGTCCGGCTGTGGCTGCGCATACTGATTTGCTGCATTAGGATACATCATTTGAGCTGCTGATTGTTGAGAACTCTGCATCGGCGGCATTTGCTGTTGAAAACTTTGAGGCCACTGTTGGTAAGGCTGCGGAGTCATCTGCTGGGCCCAGGGGTTGTACTGCTGCTGCGGCATCTGCTGGTACGGCTGCTGATATCCCTGCTGGTACTGCTGTGGGAACTGCTGGCCATACCCCAGTGGCGGCATCTGCTGATATGGATATCCCTGTTGGTACGGCTGATATCCCATTTGCTGGCCACCCGGTGCCCCCGTCGCCTGCTGCATTGCTGCTGCATCCTGATCCGCCAGCGGCATGGCCTCTGGCACGTTTGGCGGCATCGACATCGACGCCGCCTGGGACTCTTGTGTAGGAAGCATTCCGGGCTGCTGCATCTGTCCCACGCGGGGCTGCATCTGTTGCGTTGCCATGGGCTGCTGCGCAAAAGCTCCCGGCAGGGGATATGCGGGCTGCTCCGTCTCGGGCCGCACGGCAGCACCGCGCCCGCCGGCGCGTTCGATTTCCTGCACGCGTTTAGGATCCAGGCTTACCGTAACCACGGTGCCGTTGCCCATGTTGTCCTCGATGGACACGGCCCCGCCGGCGTTTTCCAAATACTCCTGCACCATGGGAAACCCTGCTCCGGTTCCACGGATATAGCGCTTCATCTTGCTGTTTGCGCTGGTAACGCCAAAGTCGAAAGCGCGCTCCTTGTCGTCGATGCCGGGTCCTTGATCAGCAAAGCGGATGGTGTCTCCGCCGTCCAGAATCGAGATGATGGGCTCGGCAAAGTGCGCGTGGATAAAGTTTTCGACAATCTCGCGGATGACCATGAGCGAGATATGGCCACCTTGTTCTTTCATGCACTGGTAGACGGTGTTGGTCGTCTCTTCCAAATACGTGCGGACATCTTGCGGATCAATGACGATCACACGCGGTGTCGACAGCATGTCGTCATAGACGGCGATGCGCGCGGCGTACATGACTTTTGGCGCCTGCGTGGTCGTCTGCTCGCCTTCCTCACGCTCTTCGCGCACGCCGGTGATGTGCTCGTTGTCGGGTGCCGGGTCTCCGGAATCGACCATGGTGTAAAAGTCGTCAGACATGCCGCTCGCAATCTTTCAAAAGGTTTCGAACAAATAGTAGCTCACCGTGCAATGTTTCTCATCTTTCGACAACTTTTCAAAACCTGTTGAAAACTTTGGAAAACGAACGAAAAGTTCTCAACATTGCCAACATGACCTGTTGAAAACTCGATGAAATATCGTGAAAAGTTGCCATGCACCGCTAAATCGAGCTCGGCTTATGGGGGAACCGTGTGAACTGCGCAACCTTTTACCTTTGATTTCTTGACATTTGAACATTGATTTCCCTACAATCTTCAAGCTCACGTGTCTATATCTGCGTCCGCGCCCCCGCGGACACTCGAAATGCAGCAGGAGGAACTTAAGATGAAGCGTACGTATCAGCCTAATAAGCGTAAGCGTGCCAAGACCCATGGCTTCCGTGCCCGTATGGCCACTAAGGGTGGTCGTGCCGTGCTCGCCCGTCGTCGCGCCAAGGGCCGCAAGCGTCTCACTGTCTAGCAGCGATACACACATCTCGCATGAAGACTATTAAGTCTCGGCAAGATTTCGAGCATGTGTTCAGTCAGGGGCGTCGTTTCAATCACCCTCTGATTCGAATGACCATATGTGAATCGGTTGGCGAAGGCGACTCCGGAAGGGTCGCCTTCGTTGGTGCTAAACGGCTCGGTTGTGCTGTCGTGCGCAACCGTTCTAAGCGTGTGATGCGCGAGGCCGCCCGCAGCTGTGGATTTCCCGTTGCGGGTTATGACATCATCTTGTTCGCAACTCCCAAGACGAGGGTTTCTTCGCCTCAGGAGATGGACAATGCATTGCGTTCGCTTATGAAACGCGCCGGCGTTGCCGGGGAGGAGCGATGAGCAATCACGTTTTGCGACGTGTTGCCATCGCTCCTATTCGCATATATCAACAGGTTATTTCGCCCTTATTGCCTGACGCCTGCATTTATTACCCAACGTGCTCGCAATACGCCGTCCAGGCGATTGAGAAGTACGGTGTTTTGAGAGGCTGCTGGCTTGCCGTGAGGCGCATCGCTCGCTGCAATCCCCTGCACGTCGGCGGTTATGACCCTGTGCCCTAGCGGGCACTCGCTATCGGAGGAAAACTTACATGTGGGATTGGATCGTTAACATCCTTTTCGAGCTGCTCAAGCTCATCCAGACCTTTGCGGTCGACTGGGGCCTGTCCATCATCATCCTGGTGGTCATCATCCGTCTGCTACTGACGCCGCTTATGCTCAAGTCGACTAAGTCGACGGCACGCATGCAGGTGCTGCAGCCCAAGATGCTCGAGATCCAGGAGCGCTATGCCGACGATCCCCAGCGTCAGGCCGAGGAAATGCAGAAGTTCTACAGCGAGAACAAGTTCAACCCGATGGCTGGTTGTCTGCCGCTGTTGATTCAGATGCCTGTCCTGTTCGCCCTATTTACGCTGCTGCGTAAGCTGCCGGACTACTTTAACGACGGCGCGTTCTCGTTCTTTAATATTCTGCCCGACCTGACCACCACGCCGAGTGCCTCCTTTGCCGATGGCTTTATGGTCGCGCTGCCTGCGCTGGTCTGCCTGATCCTGTTCGCTGTCCTGACCCTGATTCCGCAGCTCTATATGTCGCGCAACCAGACCGGCCAGCAGGCTCAGAGCATTCGTATGATGGCCGTTGTCATGACGGTCATGATGCTTTGGATGGGCTGGAGCCTTCCCGTTGGTGTTCTGCTGTACTACGACGTCTCGTCTGCTTGGCAGGTTATCCAGCAGATTTTTGTGACGCAGAAGGTCATCGACAAGGCGAAGGCCGATGAGGAGGAGCGCCTTAAGAACGCGCCGCTGCAGGTTGAGGTCACTCGTCGCGAGAAGAAGCCGCGCCCGCACAAGAAGAAGTAGCGGGATATCAATCTTATTTAGGTACCTAACTTTTGGAGTACGTTATGTCTGAAGAGATCATCGAGGATATGCTTGAGGAGGTTGCCCCGCAGGTCGCGGGCGATTATCCCGAGATTGCACAGCGCTACAAGGCCGGTGAAGAGCTGACCGACGAGGAGCTCGACACCATTGCCGATGTCGCGATTTCCATCCTGCGTTCCATCCTTTCGCACTTCGATGCCGCCAACTCTCCTATCGATGAGTATGAGGGCGACGAGGGTGAGCTGATTCTGGATGTAACGGCTCCCGACCTTGCTGTTCTCATTGGCCGTCATGGTCGCACCCTTGATGCCCTTCAGGTTATGTTCTCTTTGCTAGTGAGCCGCAAGCTTGGCTTTAGGTATCCGGTTGTAGTGGACGTCGAGGGATACAAGAGCCGCCGTCAGGACAAGGTTGCCTCCATGGCTCAGTCTGCAGCCGAGCGTGCCATCCGCACTCATAAGAGTGTTTCGCTTCCGCCCATGAATGCCTACGAGCGCCGACTGGTTCACATTGCACTTCGTGGCAATGACGCCGTCGATACTCATTCTGAGGGTTCTGACCCCGATCGCCATGTGGTGATTGTTGCTCGATAATCTACTCGAGCTTATGCTAAGGGGACGTGGTTTCCACGTCCCCTTTTTTTGTCAAAAGTTCTCGATACACTGATTTTTGTCAGAAAGGAGCTTTCGTTGTTAGTACTTACTGATCAGCAAGCTGACGAGATGTTGACTCGTCTAACTTCCTATTGCAAAGAGTATTCCTTGAGCGTATCTGATGTTGAGATGAGGAATTGTATTCAGCATTTGGATTTGGTTCTGGAAACAAATAAGACAACTAATCTCACCCGTATTCTTAACGTTGAAGATGCTGCGGTACTTCATATCCTCGACTCACTTGTTTTGCTCCCCTATATCAATAAGGCTCCTGAGGGAGCTTTGCTCGATATGGGGACAGGTGCGGGCTTCCCTGGTATTCCGTTAACCATAACCACGCATCGTAAAGCTACTTATATTGACTCTGTTGGTAAGAAGGTTGATGCCGTCAATTCTTTTGTTCATGCTCTTGGGTTGAAACATGCTCATGCGGTCCATGATCGTCTTGAAGAATATGCTCGAAGCCATAAGAAGCAGTTCTCTGTCGTAACTGCCCGCGCACTGGCTCCTCTACCGATTCTTGTTGAGTATGCAGCTCCGTTCCTCAAGGATGGAGGGCTATTTGTTATCACCAAGGGCAATCCTTCGGATGAGGAGCTTGCTTCTGGCATGTCAGCAGCTAAGATTTGTGGCTTCACTTTGCTTCTGAATGACGCAATCGATTTGCCTGAGGGCTTGGGCCACAGGGAATTCATTGTTCTTAAGAAGAGTCATCCAGCATCTGTTTCATTGCCTCGTGCAAATGGCATGGCAAAGAAGAATCCGCTTGCCTAGATGTTTCACGTGAAACATAATGGATACTAACAACTTGCAGTGTTTCACGTGAAACATGGCAGTTGATATCGAATCGGAATGTTTCACGTGAAACATCCTCCGTTTGACAGCTTTAATACACACCAGGAGGGACCGTGGGATTTCGCGACGTTAAGCGTTCTAAGAACGCAAAAGACACGCGTATCATTGCAATCATCAATCAAAAAGGCGGCGTCGGTAAGTCAACAACGGCTGTAAACCTTGCAGCAGCACTGGGTGAGCAGGGTCGTAAGACACTGATTGTCGATTTTGATCCGCAGGGAAACAGTACCAGTGGATTTGGAATTGAAAAAGAAGACCTTGATCACTGCATCTATGATGCATTGTTGAATGATGTGCCGGCAGAATCGCTTGTTCTTGATACAAATTGCAAAAAGGTATTCGTAATTCCAGCTACGATTCAGCTTGCAGGTGCTGAAATTGAGCTCGTAAGCGCAATTGCTCGTGAAACCCGCCTCAAAGACTTGCTTGAGCCGATTCAGGACGAGTTCGATTTTATTTTCATTGACTGTCCTCCTTCGCTCGGCCTGCTTACAATCAATGCCTTGACCGCAGCAGATAGCGTTTTGATTCCAATCCAGTGTGAGTATTACGCACTCGAGGGCGTTACGAAGCTGCTTGAGTCAATGAAGATGGTCAAATCACGTCTGAACAAGGGCTTAGACACCTATGGCGTGCTTATGACCATGTATGACTCACGTACTTCTTTGTCGAATCAGGTTGTTGAGGAAGTTCAATCGTACTTTGGTGATAAGGCGTTTAAGACGCTGATTCCCCGTACTGTTAAAATCTCTGAAGCTCCGTCTTTTGGAGAACCGGTAATTACCTATGCACCTCAAAATAAGGGTGCAAAAGCGTATATGAACCTTGCAAAAGAGGTGATCAAGCGTGCCTAGTGCAAAGAAACGCGGTGGATTGGGACGCGGACTCAATGCTTTGGTCTCAGAGGCTGAGTATGAGACCGGTGGTTCTGCTGCATCTGCTTCAAATACAGCATCTGAAACAAAACTACCGGTTGAGGATATCGTTCCCAACCCTAATCAACCGCGAATTCACTTTAATGAAACTGAACTTCGCGAGTTGAGCGAGTCAATCCAAGAACATGGCGTTTTGCAGCCGCTTTTGGTTCGCAAGCATGGAAACGGCTATGAGATCATCGCTGGTGAGCGTCGTTACCAGGCGTCAAAGCTTGCTGGTCTTGAGGAGCTGCCTGTCATCATTAAAGATGTTAATGATGAAGAGATGCTGGCTCTTGCTCTTATCGAAAACCTTCAGCGTTCTGATCTGAATCCCGTCGAAGAGGCTAAGGGCTATCGCCAGCTCATTGATGCCAGCGGTATGACCCAGGAGGCATTGTCGAAGGCAGTAAGCAAATCACGCTCTGCAATTACAAATTCGCTGCGCCTTCTCGATCTCCCCGAAGTAGTTCAGCAGATGATTTTTGAGGGTAAACTTACTGCTGGTCACGCACGTGCGATTCTTGCAGTTCCCTATGAGGATGCTCGAATTCGACTTGCAGAGAAGGTTGTTGCGGAGGGCCTTTCTGTAAGAGCGACAGAAAATCTTGCTCCATTGTTTTCTGCCGGAGAGACACCTAAGACGCCGCGGCCTGCAACGCCTCAGTCTTTTAAAAAGGCTGCTCGTGTACTTCGTCAGGTATTTAATACCAACGTGCGCGTGAAAAGCTCGCGTGGAAAGAATAAGATTGAGATTGAGTTTAAAGACGAGGAAGAGCTCTCTCGTATTCTTGGTGAAATGATTCAGTTTGATCAAGGAGGCCAAGATGAGGAATAAGATTTTAACTGCGATTGCATTGGTGACGACTGTCGCGGCCGGTGCCTTTGCTGGCTATAAGATCGCGACAGACGATGAACTTCGAGGTCGTTTGCTTCGTGGTGCGCAAGATATTGTCGATACTTCCAAGAAGAAAATGGATGTTATGACAGAAGATGTTGCCATGCGCACTGCTCAGGTAACAAAAAATCCTAAGATTAATCAAGGTTGGGTTAGCAACCAATGGGAAAATGTAGGCTATTAGGTACCTAACAATTACCCTGCATATTTTGAGCGGCCCTTGTCTGATTCATGAGACAAGGGCTGCTTATTTTGTCCGTAAACAATGGGGAAGCTAGCAGCGGTCCAAAATTGAGGTCAATAAATGAAACGGCCCCTGTTGCATATCCTGCAACAGGGGCCGTCCGATGTTTCACATGAAACGTTTTGGAGTGCGACTCCCCTATGCGCTCCTCTGAACTTTGAAGCGCTGTTTCAGCTGTCCGCAAGCGGCGTCAATATCGTTACCACGGGAGTTACGAATCGTGGTCTCGATGCCACGGGACTCAAGACGACGCTGAAGATCCTCAACCTTATGAATCGGCGACGGCTTGAGCGGGCTGCCCTCGATGTCGTTAAGTTGAATCAGGTTAACGTGGCACAGCGTTCCCTCGCAGAAGTCGCAGAGTGCCTGCATCTCGGGATTCGTATCGTTGACGCCTTCGATCATGGCATACTCATAGGTCGGGCGGCGGCCAGTCTTCTCGGTGTAGAGCTGAAGCGCTTCGTGAAGGCGAAGCAGCGTGTATTTCTTAACACCGGGCATGAGCTTATTGCGCGTCGACTGGATGGCGGAATGCAGGGAAACGGCAAGAGTGAACTGCTCGGGGATATCGGCAAATTTGCGAATACCGGGAATAACGCCGCTGGTGGAGACGGTGAGGTGACGAGCGCCGATACCGATACCATCGGGGTCGTTGAGGATACGCAATGCCTTGAGAACCTCGTCGTAGTTGGCAAACGGCTCGCCCTGGCCCATGAAGACAACGCTTGTGGCACGCTCGCCAAAGTCGTTGGATACATGAAGCACCTGGTCGACGATCTCTTGAGCGGTCAGAGAGCGCTTGAGGCCGTTGAGACCGGTAGCGCAAAAGGCGCAGCCCATGCCGCAGCCTGCCTGGGTGGAAACGCAGACGGAAAGTTTGTTACGACGGGGCATGCCGACAGTCTCGACGGAAATGCCATCGTGGTACTCGAGCAGATACTTGCGCGAGCCATCTTTGGAAACCTGCGTGGTGAGTTCAGTCGGCGTATCAAAGGCAAAAGCCTCTTTAAGCTGCTCACGGAAAGCCTTGGGAAGGTTGGTCATATCGTCAAACGAACAAACGTTCTTCTCAAAGACCCATTCGATGAGCTGCTTCGCGCGGAAGGCGGGCTGGCCAAGTTCGGCCACGAGCTCGCGAATATCGTTTTGGCTCAAGTCGCGAATGTCCTGAGATTTAGTCCTGGGATTCATGGAAGCCTTTCGATTTTGGGGAAACGTAGAGGGTATCGCTACAATATGGTATCAGCTGCAGAAATTATAGAGGAGGAGTCTGCCCATGCCGGGTAAAAGCCTAGAGAACATGCACGTAGCGGTCTTGGCGGGCGGTCATTCCGCCGAGCGCGAGATCTCGCTCGATTCGGGAAAGAACGTTGTGGTGGCACTGAAGGAAGCCGGCTACACCTCGGTGGAGCTGCTTGACACGGCCGCTGATGACTTTATGGTAACCATGGCGACCGGCGGATTCGATGTGGCATTTATCGCCATGCACGGCGCCGGCGGTGAGGATGGCGCCATGCAGGGTGCCATGGAGACCCTGGGTATCCCCTACACGGCCTCGGGCGTACTTGCCAGCGCCTGCGGTGCCGACAAGGAGGTCTCTAAGCTCCTATACGCCAAGGCGGGCATTCCCATTGCCCCCGGCCTTGCGCTCGAGGTGGGCGATGAAGTCGATATCGATCATATCGTCGAGGTTTGTGGCGAGCGCTGCTTTGTGAAGCCGGCCGTCAACGGTTCCAGCTATGGCATTTCCCTGGTCCATGAGCCCTCCGAGCTGCCCGCGGCAATCGCCAAGGCGTTTGAGTACGGCGACAAAGTGCTGGTCGAGAAGTGCATCGAGGGTACCGAGATCACCGTCGGCGTATACGGCGAAGATGACGTACGCGCCCTGCCGATTGTCGAGATTCGTAAGCCCGAGGACTGCGAGTTCTACGATCTGGACGTGAAGTATGTCGACCCTACGGATATCCATCGCATTCCGGCGCAGATTTCACCCGAGAATTACGCTCGCGCTCAGGAACTTGCCTGTGCCGCTCACAAGGCCCTCGGTTGCCTGGGTATCTCGCGCAGCGACTTTATTGTTAGCGAGGACGGCCCCGTTATCCTCGAGACCAATACCATTCCCGGCATGACCGATACGTCGCTGTATCCAGATGAGATCCGCCACACCGACGACATGACGTTCCCGCAGGTCTGTGACAGCCTGATCCGTATGGGCCTTCGTCGAGCGGGCATTGCATGCTAATCGAGGACGCGGTTTCGTCAGGAACGCCGCAGTTTGTCATCGACTCCTATGCCACGCTTGCCGACCGCGCCAAAACGCAGTCCTTCGGCCTTATCGAGGAAGATGTGATTGTCCTCGATACCGAGACCACGGGTCTTTCGGTGCAGGACAACGAGCTGATCGAGATCTCGGCGGCCCGTCTTTCGGGCCGCGAGGTCATCGACCGCTTCGATACCTTCGTGCATCCCAAACAGCTGATTCCCGCCGAGATTACCGAGCTCACGAGCATTACAAATGCCGATGTGGCAGATGCCCCGTCGGCGGTTGAGGCCGTCGCCGCTCTCGCCGATTTTGTCGGTGGCTGCCCGGTGATCGCACACAACGCCACGTTCGACCGCTCGTTTATCGAGTCGATCAAAGGCGGCGTCAACGTGAGCGATATTTGGATCGATTCGCTGGCGCTGTCGCGCATCGCGCTTCCGCGCCTGGCCTCGCACAAGCTGTCTTTTATGGCCGATCTGTTTGGCTGCGACTCGGTATCACACCGTGCCAATGCCGACGTCGACGCCCTGTGTGGCGTATGGCGCGTGTTGCTCGTGGCGCTCACCGACTTGCCCCAGGGCCTCATGGCGCGCCTAGCCGACATGCATCCGGACGTGCCTTGGTCCTATCGTCCTATCTTCTCATTCTTGGCAGGGCAGAACCCTGGTTCTATCTTCTCTCTCAGCGCCGCTCGTGCTGACGTTCTCAAGGCCGATCGCGCCGACGATCGGGTGGACGCCGATGAGCTGCCGGTTCTCAAGATGCCGAGTCGTGAGGAGATCGAGGCAGACTATGCGCCAGGTGGCCTGGTCAATCGCATGTATCCCACCTACGAGCCGCGTGATGAGCAGATCGCGATGGCGCTCGAGGTCCGCGATGCGCTGGTCACGGGCACTCATCGAGTAATTGAGGCAGGCACAGGCGTCGGCAAATCGATGGCCTATCTGGTGCCTTTTGCCGAGGCAGCACGCCGTAACAACATCACGGTTGGTATTGCGACCAAATCGAACAATCTTGCCGACCAGCTCATGTACCATGAGCTGCCAAAACTTACCGAGCAACTGGACGGTGGTCTGTCATTTTGCGCTCTCAAGGGGTATGACCACTATCCGTGTCTGCGCAAGCTCGAGCGCATGAGCCGCGGCCAGGTCGAGATTACCACCAAGCGCGATCCGGCGGACACGCTCACGGCGGTCGCGGTCATTATGGCGTACGTCTGCCAATCAGCCGATGGCGACCTCGACTCGCTCGGCATTCGGTGGCGCAGCGTCAACCGTCCCGACTTTACGACGGCCTCGCGCGAGTGTGCTCGTCGCCTCTGCCCGTTTTTCCCTGATAAATGTTTGGTCCACGGCGCTCGCCGTCGTGCGGCGCATGCCGATGTGGTGGTCACCAACCATTCCCTGCTGTTCCGCAACGTCGCGGCCGAGGGCAGGATTTTGCCGCCGATTCGTCATTGGGTAATCGACGAGGCCCATTCCATCGAGCGCGAGGCGCGCCGTCAGTGGGCGCGTGTGGTGTCGGCGGACGAATCACGCGTTCTGTTTGAGCGTCTGGGTGGCTCGAGCACCGGCGCGCTAAGCCAGGTTTCCCGTGATTTGGCAACCTCCGAGGGCTCTACGCTCTATCTGGGCCTTACCGCCAAGGCGACGTCGACGGTTGCGCGCGCGAGCATGGCGATCGCCGGCGTGTTCGATGGCGTTCGCGAGCTCGGTCGCCGTGCCCGTGGGGGCTATGACAATGCCAATCTATGGATTGGCCCCGAGCTGCGCGAATCTGACGACTGGCATGATTTCTTACAGTCGGCCTACACTGGCATCGACGCATTGGAACAAGCTGACAAGAGCGTCGACGCGCTGGTGCAAGCCGTCGCCGCCGACAAGCCAGAGGTTGTTGTCGACCTGGGTGATATCTCGCGCCGCCTGCACGAGCTGGCCGAGAACCTAAAACTCATCATTGATGGTACCGATGAACACTACGTGTATTCGCTGCAGGTCAATCGCAGGCTGCGTGCCGGCGGAGAGTCAATGACCGCAGAGCGCATCGACATTGGCGAGGCCTTGGCAACCGAGTGGCTGCCCGAGGTTCACACGGCTATCTTTGCCTCGGCGACCATGACGGTGTCCAAAAGCTTTGAGCACTTTAACCATGCGGTCGGCCTTGATCGCATCGGTGCTTCAACGTCGTCATCGCTGCACTTGGATTCGAGCTACGACTTCGATTCGAACATGGCTGTAGTCGTTGCGGGCGATATCCCCGATCCGCGCGATCGTGAGAGCTATCTTACGGCGCTCGAGCGCGTACTGGTCGACGCCCATCTTGCCATGGGCGGATCGGTGCTCACGTTGTTCACCAACCGGCGCGACATGGAGGACCTATACGCCCGCGTTGAGCCCAAGATGGCCCGTGCGGGTCTGGAGCTCAACTGCCAGCAGCGCAACTCATCTCCTCGTCGCCTGCGCGACCGGTTTATCAACGAACCGACCTCGTCGCTTTTTGCGCTCAAGGCCTTCTGGGAGGGGTTTGATGCCAGCGGCGAGACGCTGCGCTGCGTCATCATTCCAAAGTTGCCGTTCTCGAGCCCCACGGACCCGCTCTCGTGCGAGCGCAACCTGCGCGAAGACCGCGCATGGGCGCGCTATTCGCTGCCCGAGGCGGTGCTCGAGGTTAAGCAGGCCGCGGGGCGTTTGATTCGCTCGTCGACCGATAGCGGTGTGCTGATCTTGGCGGATCCTCGCCTGGTGACGAAGGGCTATGGCAAGAAGTTCTTAACGTCGCTGCCCACGAGCTCCTACCAGCGCATCGAATCGGCGCAGATCGGGCACTATCTACAGCTGTGGCGTGCACGCCACGAGCGGCGGCGCTAAAGCGGACAGACGAGGGCTTTTGCCATATCGCACAGACGCTTTGACAGGGCGGGGTCATCCAAGATGCGGATGGCTCCGCCCGCTGCGATTATCTGGCTCAGCAGCCAACGCTCGGAGCCGTAATGTACGGTTACCGTTGCCATGTCTGTCCCGCTGCGCTCGATTAGGGTGATGCCGGCCCAGTCCAGATGCTCCGCCATATCGAATGGCATCAAGAGCTTTGCGCTACGCTGCGTCCGGGCAAGGGAATCGTGGAGGGATGCAACGTCCGGTGCGTGAGGCACGACGGAGTCTTCCGTCAAGGCGAGTCCCTCGATTTTATCCATGCGATAGGTGCGCTGCTCATCGACCGCGATGTCCCAGGCAATCAGATATGTTTGGTCGCCGTTTGCCGTAATGCGCAAGGGGTCGACCAGACGCTCGCGTGGCCGTGCATCGTCCATCGAGCGATACGAGATACGACAGCGAACGCCGTCCTGAATGGCGCAGCTCAGCTGCTGCCAGTGCGACCCGTGGTTGACGGTGTCAAAGACGTGCTGGTTATAGCCGAGCTCTTCGGGTAGAAGAGCATGTCGAATTCGAGCCGCCGCCTGGGGCTCGATCCCCAACGATTCAAGTTCGTGGTTGAGCACAGCGCCCTCGGCGGCACTCAGGCGCAGCGGTAGTACACGCCCGGCGTCACCGGTGAGGACCACGCGCTCGCCGTGGCATTCGCAGATGATACGTGCACCCGATTCTCGGTCCGCGAGCGTCGAGACGATCTCGAGAATCTCGTCGAGCGACGCCCCCGTGATGTCAAAGCGACTGCAAGTCTCGGTTCGTGTCATGCCGCTCTCGCCGGCGGCGTAGAGGGCCTCCATGATGTCGATGGCGCGCGAGAGCCTCTGCTCGCTGGTGAGTTTACGCACGGGCATGCTCGTGCACCGTCCTTTCAATGAGGTGGTTCCACGCCTGCTTGAGCGATTTGGGGGCCATGGGCCTCATGCCGTCCATGGCGTGGGCCATGCCAAATGAGGCGGCGGCTTCAAGATCGCGCACGTCAACGGTCCAAGTCCATCCCGAATCGGTGTGTGCGAGCTCACCTCGCCCGCGCGTGAGGCCGTTGATCATATCGATCTGCGTCTGCGGGGCGAACGAGAACGTAGCCGCAACGGGCGGGCGGTCGGCAAAATCGAATTCAAAGAACAGGTAGTCGTTGAGATTGAAGTCTGCAGGGATGGCGTAGGCCTTCGAAGGACGCCAAGCGCGAACGATACGGTCGCAGCGGAATGTCCTGATGTCGTCGGTGGCATTGTCGAGGCCGCAGAAGTACGCAACGCCCTCGCGCTCGAACATGCCGTAGACGCAGACGGTACGCTCTTTCTGCTCACCGCGTCCGTTCTGATATAAAAATCGCAGCGCGCATCGCTCGGCAAAGGCGCTCCATACCGCATCGACGGTGGGAGAGCGGCGGATCGGTGCTTCGTCCGCCGTCGTCCTGCCGGTGAGGTAGGCAATCTTGGAACGAATATCGGCAAGCGGCGCGGCAAAAGTGGATGAGCCGGCCGCTATTGTCTGGTCGAT